>DASQIG010000369.1:0-2822 GCA_035631735.1 Burkholderiales bacterium
CAGCATCCCGGGCGTGCAGAAGCCGCATTGAAGCGCGTTGTGCTGGTGGAACGCACGCTGCAGCGGCGCGAGCTCCCTGGAGTCGGAGAGTCCCTCTATGGTCTCCACGCTGCAGCCGTCGGCCTGCACTGCGAGCATCAGGCAGCCGCGCACGATCTCGCCGTTCACGCGCACCGTGCAGGCACCGCAGACGCCGTGCTCGCAGCCGATGTGCGAGCCGGTGAGGCCGAGCTCCTCGCGCAGGAAGTCCACCAAGTGCACGCGCGGCTCGACGCGCCGCGTGACGCGCGTGCCGTTGACGGTCAGCGTGGTTTCGAGAGCCTGTTCCATGCGCGCGAAAGGAGGACGCCGGCGAGGTGCAGCTTGGTCGCCGCCGAGTGGTAGAGATCGGCGGGCGGATCGAGATCCTTGCGCAGTGCCTTGAGCGCCGCATCGAGCGTCGCGGCGCGAGCCGCGCCTTGCGCGAGCATCGGCGTCGCGCCGACGCCGCAGAAGGCGAAGCAGCGGCCCGCGGCGTCCGCGACGCAGGCGAGACCGACGATGGCGTAATCGCCCTGCCGGCGCGCGAGCTCGATGAAGAGCGAGCGCTCGGCGCGCGGGAACTCGGCCGCGACGAGGATCTCGCCCGGGCGGAGGTCGGTCTCGAAGAGGCCGCGGAAGAAGCGCGCAGCCGGTACGCGGCGCTCGCCGGCACGGCCGGCGAGGACCATCGTGGCCTCCAGCGCCAGCGCGCACGCCGGGTATTCGGCAGCAGGATCGGCGAGCGCGAGGCTGCCGCCCAGCGTGCCGCGGTTGCGGATCGCGGGATGCGCGACCTCGGCCGCCGCCTGCGCGAGGAGCGGCGCGTGCTCGGCCACGTCGCGCGAGCGCTCGAGCGTCGCGTGCGTGACGAGCGCGCCGATGCGCAGCGCGTTCGCGCGGCGCTCGATCGTCGCGAGCTCGCGCAGTCCCGTGATGTCGACCAGCAGCTCGGGCGCGGCGAGCCGCATGTTGAGCGACGGGATCAGGCTCTGGCCGCCGGCGAGGATGCGGGCGCCCGGCCGTGCCGCGAGCTCGAACGCCTCGGCGAGAGATTTCGCCTTGGCGTAGGCGAATGACGGCGCCTTCAGAATGCTCCTCCTCGTTACCCGCCCGAGTATGCCCCAACTGTCGCGCGCTGCGCTACGATGTTCGCAGGGAGGTGGCGTCATGCCGCTGATCGCAATGAACAGGGAGATGGGCTCGCTCGGCAAGGACGTGGCGAAGGCGCTGGGCGAGGCGCTCGGGCTCAAGATCCAGCACCACGAGATCATCGATCATCTCGCGAACCGCGCGCGCGTGCGCAAGAGCCACGTCGTCAGCTTCCTCGAGGGAACCCAGGGCATCTGGGAGCGCCTCACCATCGACAACCTCAAGCTTCGCATCCTCACCGCCGATGAGATCGTCTCGGCGGCCCAGGGCGACGGCGCCATCCTGCGCGGCTGGGGCGCCACCGCGCTCCTGAAGGAGGTGCCGCACGCGGTGCGCGTGTGCGTCTCGGCATCGCGGCGCGAGCGCGTGCAGCGCATGATGAAGCGCCTGGAGATCGAAGACCAGCCCGCCGCCGAGCGCATCGTCGACCAGAACGACGAGGCGGCGCAGGCGGTGATGCGCCGGCACTTCCACATCGATACGCGTGACATCAACGAGTACGACGTCGGCTTCAACACCGACCGCATGAGCGTCGAGCAATGCGTCGACAAGATCATCGCCATGGTGCGCTCGCCGCAGTTCGAGGAGACCGAGCAGTCGCACGACAAGCTGCGTGACGTCGCGATCAGCCATCACGTGCGCGCGGCGCTGCGCACGCACGTATCCACCTCGCATTGCTACGCCAAGGTGACCACGCTCTACGGCCGCGTCACCCTCGAGGGCGTCGTCGACGACAGCTCGCAGCGCCAGGCCTGCGCCGAGATCGCCTCGCGCATCAAGGGCGTGATGGACGTCGACAACCAGCTGCGCACGGCGGACATCCCCGTCCGGCGGGGCTGAATTCCGTACAAAGTACGTAATATGTGCCGCCGAGGGCGGCCGGTGCGGCAGCGACAAGATATTACGTACTTAGTACGGAATTAGTACTTCGCGTTGCCCGGGGTGCGCGGGAAGGGGATCGCATCGCGCACGTTGGCAAGGCCCGTGACGTAGGCGATGGTGCGCTCGAAGCCCAGGCCGAAGCCGGCGTGCGGCACGCTGCCGTAGCGGCGCAGGTCCCGGTACCAGCTCATCGCTTCCTTGTCGATGCCGATCTCGTCCATGCGGGCGTCGAGCACTCCCAGCCGCTCCTCACGCTGGCTGCCGCCGATGATCTCGCCGATGCCGGGTGCCAGCACATCCATCGCCGCCACGGTTCTACCGTCGTCGTTGACGCGCATATAGAAGGCCTTGATGGCCCTCGGGTAGTTCATGACGACGACCGGGCGCCTGGCGTGCTTCTCGGTGAGGTAGCGCTCGTGCTCGGACTGCAGGTCGACGCCCCACTTCACCGGGAACTCGAACTTCTCGCGCGAGCGCTCGAGGATCGAAATCGCCTCGCCATAGTCCATGCGCACGAACTCCGACTCGACGATGCCCTGGAGCTTGGCGACCAGGCCCTTCTCGATGCGCTCGTCGAAGAACGCCATGTCGTCGGGTCGCTCATCGAGGAGCGCGCGCAGGATGTATTTCAGCAGCGACTCGGCGAGCTCGGCATCCTCGGCGAGCCCGGCAAAGGCGATCTCGGGCTCGATCATCCAGAACTCGGCGAGGTGGCGGCTGGTGTTCGAGTTCTCCGCGCGGAACGTCGGCCCGAACGTGTAGACCTTGCT
>DASQIG010000370.1:0-3512 GCA_035631735.1 Burkholderiales bacterium
CATGATCGGCATCGTCATGGGCTCGACCTCCGACTGGGAGACCATGAAGGCGGCGGCGAAGACGCTGGAAGAGTTCGGCGTGCCCTACGAGGCAAAGGCGCTCTCGGCGCATCGCACGCCGGAGCTCGTCGCCGAGTGGGCGAAGAGCGCGGCCGGTCGCGGCATCAAGGCGATCATCGCCGGCGCCGGCGGCGCGGCGCATCTCGCCGGCGTGGTCGCGGCGCATACCACGCTTCCCGTGCTCGGCGTGCCGATGCCGTCCAAGCATCTGCAGGGGCTCGACTCGCTGCTCTCCACCGTGCAGATGCCCAAGGGCATCCCGGTCGCGACGTTCGCCATCGGCGAGGCGGGCGCGGCGAACGCCGCGCTCTATGCGGTGGCGATGCTCGCGCTCAGCGACAAGGCGCTCGCGCAGAAGCTCGCCGACTTCCGCAAGAAGCAGTCCGAAGCCGTCCGCAAGGCCGAGCTTCCCAAGCCTTGAACCGCGACATCGCCCGCGCCGCGCAGCTGCTGCGCGCGGGCGGCCTTGTCGCGTTTCCCACCGAAACCGTTTACGGCCTGGGCGCCGACGCCTCCAATCCCCAGGCGGTCGCGCGCCTCTACGCGGTTAAACGCCGGCCGGCCGACCATCCGGTGATCGTGCACTTCGATCGCGCGGAGCGTGCATTCACATGGACGCGCGACGTGCCGCAGGCGGCACACAAGCTGGCAAAACGCTTCTGGCCCGGGCCGCTCACGCTGGTCCTCAGGCGCTCAGCGCTTGCCAAGGATTTCATCACCGGCGGCCAGGACAACGTCGGCGTGCGCGTGCCGGCGCACCCGGTGGCGCACGAGCTGCTCACCGCCTACGGCGGTGGCATCGCCGCGCCGTCCGCAAATCGCTTCGGGCTCGTCTCACCGACGACCGCGGCGCACGTGCGTACCGATCTGGGCGCGGACGTCGATCTGGTGCTCGAAGGCGGGTCCAGCGAAGTGGGCATTGAATCGACCATCGTCGACCTCTCGGGCGCGAGGCCGGTAGTGCTGCGGCCTGGCAAGATCACCGCGGCCGAGATCGAAGCAGCGCTCGGCGAAGCGGTCGCGCAGAAGGCAGGCGATGCGCCGCGCCACTCCGGCGGTCTCGAGCGCCATTACGCGCCGCGCACGCCGGCGCGGCTCGTGCCTGGTTATCAACTGGATCGTGAGATTGCCCGGCTAAAGGAAAAGGTCGCGGTTCTCGCCTTCTCGCGGCCGGACGAGCGTGTGGAATATTGGCTGCGCATGCCGCACGATCCGCAGGCCTACGCGCACAAGCTCTACGCTGCGCTGCGCGAGCTCGACGGCGCGGCATGCGAAGCGATCCTGATCGAAGCGCCGCCGCCAGCGCCGGAATGGGCCGCAGTGCTGGACCGGCTGCGCCGCGCCTGCGGGTAACATGACCGCATGCGGGCCATCGCTCTCGTCCTGCTGCCGCTGTGTGCCGCGTGCACGCACGTGCATTACGGCTCGAGCATGAACGGCGCTACCGTGCACGTGAACGGCGGGGACGCGCTCGGTGCGGTGCTGCTTGGCGGCATGCTGACTGCGGCAGCGGTGGAAGACTTCCGCGAGCCGGCTATGTACCCAAGTATCTCGTACCCAAGTCTCTCGGAATGGGTCTGGACCCCGCCGCCACCGGCGATGAGCTCGGACCGGCCCATCGCGGAGCAGGACTGCACCAAGCCGATCGAACTCACCGGCAACCTGCGCTGCAAATAATTCCCGGGCGGCCGTCCTCCACGACGAATGAGGCGAGAGTGCTGCACTTGCCGTCGCGTGTCTGCACGGTGTCCAAGGCGCGCAAGTCGGCTTGCAGGCGCTGAGGCGTGAGGTCCATGCGCACGTAGCCGCGGTAGCGGCTGTCGGCGAAGAGAAGATGAGGGTTGTCGCCGCGCAGCGCGTCGATGCGCTCCTGCGGCCACGCCTGCGAGGTGATCGACGTGCCGACGAACTCGGCGGCGACGACCGGCGAGGCCGGATCATCGAAGTCGAGCTTGAGCTGGTTCACGTTGAAGCAGTGGATGTCGCCGCCGATGACGACAGGATTGTTTCTGCCGGCAAGCGACTCGAGCAGCCGCCGGCGCGCGGCGGGATAGCCGTCCCAGTCGTCGGTCCACGCGAGGCGCCCCGGTCCCGCCTGCTCGTCGAATTGAGCCATGCGGGTCTGTTGCGCGATGACGTTCCAGCGCGTGCGCGAGCCGGCAAGCCCGGTATTGAGCCATTGTTCCTGCACCGCGCCGAGCATCGTGCGCTGCGGATCGGCAAGCTCGGCGCATTGCGTGGGATCCACCACGGTCGAGCCGCCACGCCCCGGGCGCGGACAGGCCTCGTGCGAGCGATACTGGCGATCGTCGAGCACGAAGAAGTTGACGAGGCTGCCGTAGCCTGAGCGCGTATAGATGCGCGCGTTAGGCCCGAAAGGCACCATTTGCCGCGGCACCGGCATGTGCTCGTACCAGGCCTTATAGGCGGCGGCGCGTCGCGCCAGGAACCATTCGGGCGCATCGAGGAACTGCGAGCGGTCGTTCGCGTAGTCGTTCTCGACCTCGTGGTCGTCCCACGTGATGAGCCACGGGCAGGCGGCGTGCGCGGCCTGCAGATCGGGGTCGGTCTTGTAGAGCGCGTAGCGGCGCCGATAGTCCTCGAGCGTCACGGCCTCGCCGGCACCGTGGCTGCGCACGAGATCGCGGCCCCATGACGCTTCATATATGTAGTCGCCGAGATGGAGGATGAGCTCCGGCTCATCGGCGACGATGTACTTGTATGCCGTGAAGTAACCCTGCTCGTAGTGCTGGCAGGAGACGAAGGCAAAACGCAGGCGCGGCGGTCGACCCGCAGGTAGCGGAGCGCTGCGCGTGCGCCCAACAGCGCTTACGGCGCCACCCGCGGTGAAGCGATACCAGTAAGGGCGCCCAGCGGCGAGGCCGCTGACTTCCACGTGTACCGAATGCGCTTCATCCGGCGCGGCATAGGCCGTGCCGGAGGCGACCACCTGGTTCATGCGCTCGTCGCGCGCCACGTCCCAGCCGACCGGAATCACTTCCGCTGCCATGCCACCGCCGGGCGCGAGCGGCACGGGCGCGAGCCGCGTCCACAGCACGAAGCCACCCGGCTGCAGATAGCCGGAGGCGACGCCGAGCGCAAAAGGAAAGGCGCTGAAGCGCGGCTTGAGGTTTAACTGCGCGCGCGCCGGCGCCGCCGTAGCCACGCCGAGCGCGGCGAGCGATTGCAGGAAGCGGCGGCGGCCCGGCATGCGAATAGAATTAACGCATGATTCATTTCGTGGTGCACGAAGAAGGCGACGGCGTCGGCGTCGTCGTCGTCGAAGGAGTCAAGGCCGGCCAGCACGTCAGCGGCTGGATCATGGAAGAGAACAAGGACATCGAGGTCGTCGCGAAGAACGACATTCCGATCGGCCACAAGCTTGCCCTGCGCGACTATCGCGAGGGCGACACCGTCATCAAGTACGGCGTCGACATCGGGCGCGTCGTGAA
>DASQIG010000371.1:0-6546 GCA_035631735.1 Burkholderiales bacterium
CGTCACGCGCTTGCCGCCGTAGAGCACTTTGCGCACGATGTCGATCCGGGTCATCGTGGCCCAGTTGAGGAAGTTGCCGCTCCATTGCCCTGCGCCCGCCGTGCAGTACTTGTCGGTCGGCGTGTTTGCCGGCTGCGGGATTACCGGGTCAAACTTGTGATTCGTGGTGTCGTACGTGTAGCACTTGAAGCTGTCGAAGTAGCCGTAATAGTTGATCGAGTGCTTGTACGTCGAATCGACGATGCCGTCGCCGTCCAGGTCCGAGAAATCGTTGTATGCGCGCTGATAGATCTGGATGTCTTTCGGCATGGTCAGCATGACGATCGGCTGGACGCTCGCGCCTAGGTAGAGCGGCGTCGAGCCGAGGTTGAGCCCTGCGCTCGCGCTGAGCGCAATGGACCACAAGACAGCCAGCGATAAGGCCCGGTTCAAGTTGCGTGCCATGCGAATCTCCCTGAAGGCGCCGCGCGCCCTAAAGATTCATCTGCAAAACTTCCTGGACGATTACAACCGTGTTTGTGTTCTTACCGACTCCTCTGGCCGTAATGCGGAAGTTTCGCGTCACCAGCCCCCCGGTCGGTGGTGGCACGACGATGCCTGTCGGCACCGTATTCAAGAGCTCGATCATGTAGCGAGGCAGCTGTGCGGGCCCGTCGAGCGCAAGCTCGCCCGTGAATTGTCCGTAGAACGCGCTTTTCACTGGGTCGGTGATATTCGTGCTCATGGGCGCGTTTTCGGCGCACAGAGCCGCGACGCAGTTCGTGCTGCCCGCAGCGGGGAATGCCGCTACGGTCGCTACGCGGAACGCGGTATTGGTGTTTGTGAGATCGATCTCAGCGTCGCGCAGCGCGGCTTCCGCCGCCTGCAGCGCGATGTCCCGGTCCCGCGCGTTGCCGGCCATACGCTCATCGAGCGTGGTGTTCGTCATGGCGGTCGCACCGAGAATGCCGAGAATGGCGAGGAACAGCATCGCCACCACAAGCGCCGTGCCCCGCTGCCTGGTCATGAGCGTGGTGTGCATCATGGCGTGCGATTGCGCAATGCGATGGTCGCGGTATACATGCGGCGGGTCCGCTGGTCGTTCATCGGCCCGACGTTGGTGCCGAGGAGGCTGTAGACCTTCGTGTCGACGCCGCTCGCGACCGGGTTTCTGGTGCGTAGGAGCAGCGCGATTCGCACGCTGACGACGTTATCCATGCTGGCCACGCTGCTCTGGACGAGGTAGCGGTTTGCCGTGCCGTCGCCGTCGGTGTCCTCTCCGTAAAGGATCTGCATGTTCTCGACGCCAGTCACGAGCTCGGTGTCGGCGTTCGCCGCCCCGACCGTGCCCGTGTTGTCGCAAAAGAGCGCGGTCTCCCCGCTGCCGTCGGTGGATGGCGCAATATGGAAGCGCGCCACGGCGAGGTCCGTACCCGCGATGGGGTTGCCCAGGCAGTCGAAGAGGGTACCGTCGGCCGGCGTGCCGCTCCCTTGGTAGCGCACCGTGATGTCGTCGCTTACCGTGCCGCCGCCCTCGGTTCCCGTGACCGCCGGAGCGAGCGGCGGGAACGTCGTGGCACGCGTTGCCGCGATGTTGACCGGATTGCTTACATACGAGGCCATTCGAACAATGCGCCCCAGGTGTGTGACGGCAAAGCGCGCGTTCTCCTGCAGCCGCGAGAGGTCTTCGGTGGTGCGATAGGACTCCTTGGCTCCCAGGAACACGTTGCCGATGATCACGGTGAGGATGAGCCCGAGCGTCATTGCCACCATGAGCTCGATCAGCGAAAAGCCCGATTGCCGGCGCACGAGGGTAGTCATGGCTGTACTGCGGTTACGAACCGCTTCAGTGTTCCGCCGGGATTCGAGCTCGAACGGTCCTCGTACCACCAGATCTTCACAACGTACTGATTGCCCAATCCGTCGCATGCGGCAGTGGTCAGCGACGCATTGCCGGTGCCGTCATCAGCACTCGAGTCGCGACAGACGATCCCCATGCCGGAAGGAAGCGCTAAGGTGATCGCGTTGTTCCATTCCCACATGTCGTGCTGGGCGAGTTGCTGCGGCGTGCAGCCGGCGACGGCGAGGCAGTTAGTGTTCTGCGTTGCCGTGTAACCGTGATATGCCCCCAGTCCGAAGCCAGCCTTATTGGCGCGCATGCGATCGGCTGCGTCGTAGGCAAGAAGCGTGGCGGTGGTACGTTCGTTGGCGGCGATGCTGGCGCGAAGGCTGACCGCCTGCAGGCCGGCGGTGCCGAGCAACCCGACCGAGATGATCAAGATCGCGATGAGGACCTCGAGCATCGTGACGCCGCGCTGGGATGCAAGGGTGCGATTCATGGGCAGCTCGTCGAGCTAGATGAGGCGCGGCCGGTGGCCGCCACGGTGATGAGCCTGCCGAAGTTGCCGGTGCGGCTATCGCAGAGCTTGAACGTGCCCTGCGGAGTAACCAGTCCGATGGGGGTCGCGGTCAGCGTGTTGGTGATGCCGCCCGCCGGCGTGACCGTGATGCCCGCCGGCAGGGGCTGCCTGACCCGAAACATGATGTCGGTGCCAGCGTCCAGCGCGCCGTTGGCGTTGATATCGATGAACGCGAGCCAGCCGCTTTCCCATGGCGCTGCGGCGTTGCAGGTCGCGTTGTCGCCGGAGTTCTTGCAGAAGACGATGCGCTGGCCGCGTCTCGCCGCCTCGCTGCGCGCCGCCGCGAGGTCCGACATGAGGTCGTTGGACGCGGATGCCATCCGATTGTTCTGCATCATCGTGATCATCGAGGGCGCCGCCAGGCCGAGCAAGATGCCCAGCACCGCGAGGCCGACGAGCAGCTCGATGAGCGTGAAGCCGCGCGAAGATCGCACCCAGCCTCCCTTTTTCTTCTGCGAGCATGCTAAGGAGCCGCCTGCGGCGCGGCAAAAGAGAACGACTAGCGGTGCAAAACCTGCCTCGAGCGGCTACGCGGCTGGTCCGCCGTGACGAATGTCATGGCGCGTATAATCGCCGTTTCACGCTGGTGTAGCTCAGTTGGTAGAGCAACTGATTCGTAATCAGTAGGTCGCCCGTTCGAGTCGGGCCACCAGCACCATGCCCGAATCGCAGTTCCTCGAGCACCATGGCGGCCACGATCCTGATCATCGACGACGATGAGAGCATGCGCGAGCTGCTGCGGCTGCACCTCGGCGGCGCCGGCTACGACGTGCAGGTCGCCGAAGACGCCATCGCCGCCGGCTACATGGTGCTGAAAAAGGCGCCCGACCTGATCATTTCCGACGTCAACATGCCGCACCTCGACGGGTTCGAGTTCATCGAGGCCCTGCGCGCGGACAAGACGCTGCCGGAGATCCCCGTGATCTTCCTCACCTCGATGGAGGAAGGCGACCAGCGCGGCAAATCGCTCGGCGTCGTCGGCTACATCACCAAGCCGGTGCGGGCGGACCGCTTGCTCGCCATGGTCGCCCAGCACGTGCGCGGCGGGCGCACGCCGATCGCTTAGCGCGCCGGCGTCTCGGCCTCGGCGGCGGGCGCCGGCTTCGCCGGTTCCGCGGGAGCGGCCTGGCTGCGCGGCGGCACCACCCCCGGTTTCGGATAGCCGGCGAGGTCAAGCGCCTGGTTGTACGCCGTAGCGCTGATCGTCGTCTCGACCTGGCTACCGACGACCAGAACCGGCACTCGCAGGCCGCCGCTCACGCGTCGCAGCTCTTGGAGTTTCGCGTCGTCGGTGGTGCTGACTTCGGTGAAGGGCACGCCGCGCTTGTTGAGCACATCGCGCGCCATCTGGCAGATGTCTTTGCAGTCGGGATGGCTATAGAGCGTGACCGGGGAGTTCTTCATTGCCTCGGCGAGGTCGTAGCTGCCCTGCGCGCCGACGGCGTTGGCCTTCATTCTTTTCCTCTGCACGTCCTTCGCGGTCGGCGGCGGCGGCGTGTCGCTGTAATGCACGCTGCCCTTTTCATCGACCCAGCGGTATTGCTGCGCCGCCAGCGGCTGGGCGGCGAGCAGGGTACTCAGGACGAGCAGCGCGCGCATCATCATGCGCCAATCATACCGCGTGCTATTGCGAGCACTCGCGTAGCTCGCTGCCCTCGATGGCACGCGCCACTTCCTTGAGGCGCGCATACAGCCCGGCATCTACGGCTTTCACCTGCAACCAGACCTTCGACACGGTCGTCTCGCGCGCGCCGACCTGTGCGCTGCGCACGCCCTGCGAACGCAAGGCCGCCAGGCGCGCCTGCGCCGCCTCCTCGGAGCGAAACACGCCGAGCGACAGCGCCCACCGGTAGGGGCCCTCGTCCTGCACGACAAAGTAATCATCGACCGCGAGCGCCTTGAGCTCGGCCGCCTTCTTCTGCGCCGCCGGCCGGCTGCCCTGCGGGGGAATGAACACCCACCAGCCGGCGCTTTCGTCGCTGCGCCGCTGCGCCAGCCGTGCGCCGAGTTGCAGGGGCTCGAGCGCGGCCTGCGCGTTCGACGCATCGGCGAGCGTGAAGCCGCCCCACTCGATGCATTTCAGGACGATTGGCGCAGGCGCGGGCCGCGCCACGATCGCAGGCAGCTCGGAGGGCGCAATGACCTTCAGCTTCTGCGGCTCGATCTCGCGACCGAGCGGCACCGGGTCGGCGGCGGCTTCGGGCGGCGCGACGTAGCGGGACCAGGCGAAGAACGCCACGTTGGCGAGCACCAGCAGCAGGAAGAGCGCTCTCACGGCGCCTTTTTCGCGGCGAGCTTGAGCACTGGCGCGGCGCGCTCCGCCAGCGCGATATGCGCGAGGCCATCGAGCACCAGGTTCTCGACGTAGCGCCGCGGCATCGTCAGCTGATCGACCAGCGTGCGCCCCGCACCGCCCGCCACGATGGCGAGCGGCGCGGGCGCGATCTCACGGAACACCCGGTACATGCGCTCCACCGCGCCCGCTTGCGCGTGCCGGCAGCCCGTCTCGATGGCGTCGATGGTGTTGCGCGGCGCGTCGCTGTACTTGCCCTCCTGGATCGGCAGGCGGCCGGTGTGCTCATGGAGCACGAAACGCATCAGCTCCACGCCCGGCAGGATCGCGCCGCCCAGGAAAGTGCCGTCCGCCCCCAGCATGTCCACCGTGGTGGCGGTACCCGCGTTCACCACCAGCGAGGCGCCGTTATGCAGCGCCCGCGCCGCGATCAGCGCCGCCCAGCGGTCGGGCCCGAGCACTTCCGGGTGCTCGTAGCGGTTCTTCACCCCGCAACGCTCGACCTCCGCCCGCAGCCAGATCGGCTCGGCATCGAAGATGCTCGTCCAGTTCACCAGCAGCTGGTGCGCCCCTTCGCCGGCGACATTGGCAATGATGATGCGCTCTGGCGCCTCGTGCGTGACGGAGAACGGGTTCACGTGGTCGCTCGAGGCGGCGAACTCGATGAGCGACACCGTGGCGATGCTCGCCCAGCGGTGGCCGCCGTCCTTGTCGCGTTCCGCCCAACCCCACTTGACGCGCGAGTTGCCGGCGTCGATGCACAGGATCATGCGGGTCTCGCTCTCAGCACGCGCGCGCTGCGCACCGCGCGCAGGCCCCTTGCCGTCTGCAGGCGCAACGCGCCGTCATCGTCCAGCCCGCGCGCCACCCCGGTCACCACCCGCCCGTCCGCCAGGCGCAGGCGCAGCCGTTCACCGGCGTGCGCGTCCATGCTCTCCCATTCGGCGCGCAGCGCTTCGAGACCGCGCGATTCGAACGCCGCGAGGGCTTCCATAACGCTGGCCGCCACCGCGCCGATGATGCGGTTGCGATGCACGTCCGTATATCGATCGAGCCAGGCGATCGGCCGGCGCAGGCGCCGCTCGAGAGCCGCATCGCGACGGCAGTTGATGCCGATGCCGATCACCGCCAGCGTGGCGCCGCCGTGGCTGCGGGTCTCGACGAGGATGCCGCCGAGCTTCGCGCCGTCGATCACCAGGTCGTTCGGCCATTTGAGCGCCGTGCGCGCGGCGCCGAGCGAGCGCAGCGCGCGCGTCGCGCCGACACCGGCGACGAGCGCGAGCCCGGGCAGCTCGCGCGGCGGCCGGTGCACGCGCCGCGCCAGCGAGAAGGTCACAGCAGTGCCCGCGGCCGCATGCCAGCGCCGCCCGCGGCGGCCGCGGCCCGCGGTCTGTTCCTCGGCAGCGAGCAGCACATCCGCCTTGCCGGCGGCGAGCAGCAGGTCGTTCGTCGAGCCGCAGCGCTCGAGCACGCGCACCTCGATGCCGGGAAGCGCGATCGCGCCGGCCTGCAGTCGGTCCATATGCGCTAGTTTACGCGGTGCCGAAAGCGAAGTTGCGGCCGGGCGCCGCAGCGAGCAGGGCCTGGGTATAGGGATGTCGCGGCTCGGCGAATATCTGCGCCGTCGGGCCGTATTCGACGATGCGGCCCGCCTGCATCACGGCGAGCTGGTCGCAGACCTGGGCGGCGACGCGCAGGTCATGCGTGATGAACAGCATCGCGAGCTCGAGCCGCGCGCGGATCTCTTCCAGCAGCGCGAGCACCTGCGCCTGGACCGAAACATCGAGCGCCGAGACCGGCTCGTCGGCGACCAGCAGCTCGGGCTCGAGCGCGAGCGCCCGCGCGATGCAGATG
>DASQIG010000372.1:0-4041 GCA_035631735.1 Burkholderiales bacterium
GCTGCGCGCTTCGGAGCAGCGCTATGCGCACGCGATGGAAGGCTCGGACGCCGGCCACTGGGACTGGGATCTCGTCAGCGACCAGATGTTCGTCTCCGAGCGCGCGCGCGAGATGCTCGCGCTGCCCGCCGGCGCCCTGCCGGCGACCTGCACGGAGCTCATGGCGCTCGTGCCGATGCACCCCGATGACCGCGCGAGCAGGCTGGCCAGCGTCGCGGAGAGCATCGCCAGCGGCATCCATGAGCGCGACTATCGCGTGATACCGCGCGACGGCGAGTGGCGCTGGCTGCGCTCACGCGGCAAGGTGTTCCGCGATGCGAGCGGCGCGGCGCTACGCATGACAGGCTCGCTCACGGACATCACCGAGCGCAAGCGCGCCGCCGAGGCGCTGCGGCTCTCCGAGCAGCGCTATGCGCGCGCGATGGACGCCGCCGAAGCCGGCCACTGGGAATGGAACGTCGCCACCGACGAGATGTTCGTCTCGGCCCGGCAGCGCGAGATGCTCGAGCTGCCGGCGGAGCTGCATTTCGGCAATCGCGAGGCGTACCTGGCCGCGATCCCGTTTCACCGCGCGGACCGCGAGCGCTTCCGCGCCGCGGCGAAGCGCCACATCGACGAAGTATGGCCGCGTTTCGAGCAGGAGTTCCGCGTCGTCGTGAAAGGCGACGAGACGCGCTGGATGCGCCTCGCCGGCAAGTCGCACATCGGCACCGACGGCAAGCCGACGCACTTCACCGGGTCGCTCGCCGACATCACGGACCAGAAGCGGGCGGAGGAGTTGCTGGCGGGAGAAAAGTCTCTGCTGGAGATGATGGCGCGAGCCACGCCGCTGGCGACGGTTCTGGACGCGCTCTGCCGCATCATCGAAGAGAGCCTCAGCGGGTGCCTTTGCGGCATTACGCTGGTGGATGCGACCGGCACGCGGCTCGAGCATGGCGCGGCACCGAGTCTGCCGCGTGAGTATGTGCATGCAATCCATGGCAGAGCGGTCGACCGCGATGCGGGTCCCTGCGGCATGGCAGCCTCGCTGAGCGAGCAGGTGATCTCCGCCGACGTCGCCACGGAGAATCGCTGGGTCGAGCAGGGTTGGCGCGCGCTCGCCCTGGCGCACGGGCTACGCTCGTGCTGGTCCACGCCGATCGTCTCATCCGCGAAAAACGCGCTCGGCACGTTTGCCATCTACTTCCGCCACCCGAGCCGCCCGACACGCGAGCATCAGAGTGTCATCGAGCGCTTCACCCACCTCGCCGCGGTCGCCATCGAACGCTCCCGGGCCGAGGAGGCGCTGCGGCTGTCCGAGGAGCGCCATGCGCTCGCCATGCGCGCCTCGGGCGAGGGTCACTGGGACTGGAAGATCGGCAGCGACGAGTTCTACGCCTCTCCGCGCTACCTCGAGATCGGCGGCTTCGCGCCCGACTTCCAGTATTCGCGGCGCGCGGATATCGTCGACCGGATCGCGTTCCATCCGGACGACCGGGCGAACTACCAAGCCGCGGTCGCCGCGCATTTCGCCGGCGAGACGCCCCGCGTGGACATCGTGCTTCGCCTCGTGCCGCATGGCGAGCTCCGCTGGGTGCACGTGATCGGCATGTGTCTGCGGGATGGCGACGGCACACCGGTGCGCTGGGCCGGCTCGGTGAACGACATCACGGACCGCAAGCTGGCCGAGGAAGCGCGGCAGCTCTCGGAAGAGCGTTACGCGCTCGCGATGGAAGCCTCGGACGAGGGCCATTTCGACTGGAACGTGCGCAGTGACGAAGTTTTCGCGTCCGCCCGCATGAAGAAGCTCCTCGATCTCCCGGCCGATGTGGAGTTCCGTCGGCGGGACGACATGGTGGCGCGGGTGCGTTACTACCCGGGGGACCGTCCGAGGCTCGAGGAGATGACGCGGCGGGTTCTCGCCGGCAGCGGGCTGCAGAATGAATTCGAATACCGCATTCTGCGCGGCGAGGAAGTGCGCTGGTTGCGGGCGCGCTGGAAGATTTTTCGCGACGCGGCTGGCGCGGCGCAACGCGTGATCGGCGTGCTGACGGACATCACCGAGCGCAAGAAGGGCGCGGACGCGCTGCGTGAGAGCGAGGCGCGCTTCCGCGGCCTTACCGCACTCTCCTCCGACTGGTACTGGCGGCAGGACGAGAACCTGCGCTTCACCTACCTCTCCGCCGATGTCTATGACCTTGCCGGCTACAGCGCGGATTCCTCCGTCGGCAAGGCGCGCTGGGAACTCGCCGGCATCACACCCCTGTCGACCACCTGGGAGGCGCACAAGGCCGTGCTGGAGGCACGCCAGCCGTTCCGCGATGTCGAGTATTCGCGCGTCGCGCCCGACGGCCGCGTGCGCTATATCAGCGTCAGCGGCGCGCCGCTGTTCGACCAGGACGGCACTTTCCTCGGCTACGAGGGCGTCGGGCGCGACATCACCGAGCGCAAGAGGATCGAGGCTGAGCTGCGCAGCCGCCAGGAGATGCTCGAAGTGGCGCAGAAGGCGGCGCGCGCCGAGCCATGGGAATGGATAAACGACGCTCCTCCGGAGGCGAATCGCTGGTCGCCGGAACTCGAAGCGATGTTTGGGCTGACCCCCGGCGCCTACGACGGCACCGCCTCGAGCTGGTGGAAGCTCTGCCATCCAGAGGATGTGCCGCGCGTGAAGGCCTCCATCGCGCGCGCGCGCGCGACGGGCGAGATCGACATCGAGTACCGCGTGATCCACCCGGACGGCAAGGTGCGCTGGCTGCACCAGAAGGGACGCTCCTTTTTCGGCGCCGACGGCAGGCCGGTGCGCTCGATCGGCTTCATGTTCGACGTCACCGAGCGGCACAAGGTCGAGGACGACCTGCGCTCGCGGCAGGAGATGCTCGAGCTCGCGCAGAAGTCGGCGCGCGCCATCGCCTTCGAATGGAAGATCGGCGACGGCGAGGGCGAGAACCGCTGGTCGAGCGACCTCGAGGCGATGTACGGCTTCGCGCCCGGCACTTACGACGGCACCTTCGAGACGTGGAAGAAGCGCCTGCATCCGCAGGACTGGCCGGCGGTCAAGGAGGCCATCCGGCACGCGCAGCGCACCGGTGAGGTGGCCTCCGAGTATCGCGTGCTGCATCCCGACGGCTCGGTGCACTGGCTGCAGGCGCGGGGCCGGATGTTTTTCGACGCCTCCGGCAGCCCGACCCGCATGGTGGGCTTCATGCAGGACGTGACGCAGCGCAAGCAGGCGGAAGAGGAGCTGCGCAAGATGGAGCTGGAGCTGCGCCGCGCGCAGCGCCTCGAGGCGATGGGCACGCTCGCGGGCGGCATCGCACACGACTTCAACAACATCCTCGGCGCCATCGTCGGCTACGGCGAGATGGCGCTGCGTGACGCGAAGAAGGGCACGCGGCTGCGCCGCGACCTCGACGCCATCATGGCCGCGGGCGAGCGCGGCCGCTCGCTGGTCGACCGGATCCTCGCCTTCAGCCGCAGCGGCGTAGGCGAGCGCATGCCGGTGCACGTCGAAGAAGTGGTGCGCGAGGCGCTCGACCAGCTCGCCGCCAAGCTGCCGGAGAACGTCACCATCGCGCCGCGCCTGCACGCCGGCCGCGCCGCCATGCTCGGCGATTCGACGCAGGTCCACCAGGTCGTGATGAACCTCGCCAACAACGCCGTGCAGGCGATGCCTCACGGCGGCGTGCTTCGCGTGGCACTGGAGACTGTGCGCCTCGACACCGCGCGCTCCGCCACCGTCGGCGCTGTCATGCCGGGCGAGTACATCGTGCTTCGGCTGAGCGATTCGGGCACCGGCATTTCGCCGGCGATCTTCGAGCGCATGTTCGACCCGTTCTTCACCACCAAGGAGGTCGGCGTCGGCAGCGGGCTCGGTCTTTCGCTGGTGCACGGCATCGTGGCGAACGTCGGCGGTGCGATCGACGTCACGACCGAGCTCGGCAAGGGCAGCAGTTTCACGGTGTACCTGCCGCGCAGCGGCGACGCGCCGGCGAAGGCGATCGACGAGAACCGTCCGCTGCCGCGCGGCGAGGGCGAGCGCGTGCTGGTGGTGGACGACGAGGA
>DASQIG010000373.1:0-4580 GCA_035631735.1 Burkholderiales bacterium
GTGGAAAAGCCGGAGATGCCCTGCCCGATGGTGCAGCCGAGCGCGGTGATGCCGCCGAAGCCCATCAGCATCCCGCCGACGACGTGGTTCGCGGTGTCGGCGGCATCGCGGAAGCCTTCCCAGCGGAAGGTGCGCGTCGCGCGCGCATACGCGGCGGAGCCTGCGATCCCGCCCAGCCCGGATGCGATGCCGTAGGTGATCATCTTCGACTTGTCGGTCCACAGCATCAGGTAGTCGAGCGTGTACGCCATGGGCGACACGAAAGAGAACGATTCCATCCGCCCGCTGTTGGTGGCGACGAACGCCTCCTGCAGGGTGTTCGGATCCTCGGCGACATGCCCGAGGACGCCGCTCACGTACCAGCCGCCGACCACCACGAGTCCCGTGACGACTCCGCCCAGCGTGTAGTCGAAGTCGGCGCGGAAATCGCGGCTGGCGTAGATGAATGCGAGCAATGCGCCCGCGAAGACCAGCGCGAGCGCCGCTACCCACGTCGCTTTGCTGCCGCCCATGGCTGCCGCCAGCAGAGACGGTAAGTCTTGGCCGGCTGGAAGCGTAATCACGGCTTTCTCCAGCACCCCGACGCGGAACGCGCCGAGGATGCCGCGCAGCGTCATGTAGGCGGCGATGCCGAGGAACACGTAGACGATGAGCGATTTGAGGTTGCCAGCGCCGACGCGGATCAGGGTCTTCGAGCCGCAGCCCGAGCCGAGCGTCATGCCGACGCCGAAGAGAAAGCCGCCGACGAGGTACGAGAGCCAGGTGAAGTTGGGCGTCGTGTAGATGGACTTCGAGTAGTCCACGAGCCCGGCGAGCTGCAGCGCCGCCGCGCCCAGGATGGCGACGGCGATGGCGAGGAGCCACATGCGCAGCCGCGAGGTCTCGCCCATGTTCACCCAGTCCGAGACGGCGCCCATGGTGCAGAAGCGGGTCTTGTTGCCGACCGCGCCGAAAATGAAAGCGAGGATGAAGGCCCCGCCGGTCACGTACGGGACCAGCGCGGCCGGGTTAGCGGCGTTCAACGTTTGGAGAAGGCGGCGAGGCGCTGCCTGGCGCTCGCGGCGGCGCTGCTTTTCGGATACTTGGTGATGAGGTCTTCGAGGGTCTTTTGCGCGTTCTTGCGCTCGCCCATCGTCTCCTGCGCGCTCGCGATCGAGAGCATGGCGTCGGGCGCCTTCTCGCTGTCGGGCCAGGCGGCGAGGAGCTTTCTCTGCGCGGAGATCGACTGCTTGTAGTCGCGCTGTCCGGAGTAGGCCATGCCGATCCAGTACTGGGCGTTCGCCGCGAGCTTGCTACTGGGGTAGGTCACCAGGAACCCCTGCATCGCCGAGACCGCGAGCGAGTAGTTGCCGAGCTTGAACTGGTCGAGCGCCGCCTGGTAGGCGCGCATCTCCGCGGGCGAGGCTTCCGCTTCCGGCGACGTGGCGGGCGTGCCGGGCGTGCCCGCCTGCTCGCGCGACTGCTCGAGCTTGCGCAGGCGCGTATCGATGTCGAGATACAGATCCTTCTGGCGCCGCTCGGCGGTCTCGGCCTGGTTCGCCAGCGTCTCGAGCTGGCCGCGCATGCGCGCGAGCTCGTTGTTGAGCGTCTCGACCTGGTTCGCGATCTGCAGCAGCGCGCTGCGGTCGGAGGCGGAGGAAAGCGCCGCGTCGAGCTTCTTCAGCTGCTCGGCAACCTGGCGCTGGTTCTCGCTCATCTCCTGGCGCAGCAACTCGATGCGCCGGCGCGCCTCGTTGTCGTCGAACAGGCCCTGTGCCGCCGCGTTGAACGCGAGCGCGCAGCCGGCAGCGAGCGCGAGATGCCGCAGCATCAGTACTCGCCGCTGTACAGCATGTCGTCGCGGCGGTTCTTCGCCCAGCACTCTTCGCCGTGTTCGTTGCACACCGGCTTCTCTTCGCCGAGGCTGACCGCCTCGATCTGGTCTTCGCGCGCGCCGAGCAGCGTCAGCATCTTCTTCACTGCATCGGAGCGGCGCTGGCCGAGGCCGACGTTATACTCGCGGCTGCCGCGCTCATCCGCGTTGCCCTGGATCAGCATCTTGGCGCTCGGGTTTTCGCGCAGGAACTTGGCGTGCGCTTCCACCAGCGGGCGGTACTCGGGCTTGACATCGAACTTGTCGAAGTCGAAGTAGACCGAGCGCTTCGACAGGATGTTCTTCGGGTCCTTGAGCGCGGCGAACGGCGACACAGCACCCCTCGGCGTCTCGACCGGCGTCACCGGCTGCGTCTCCACGGGCTTGGCCGCGGCGGGCTTGGTCTCCACCGGCGCCTGCGCCGCCGGCTTCTGCTCTTCGGTCGCGCAGGAGGCGAGCACCAGCAGGCTCGCCGCGCTCAGCACATAGAACATCGCACGCATGACATCGCTCCTTTTCATTCGATGAACGGGCCCCAGGCCGGCTCGCGCACGTCGCCCGCTGCGGTGCTCAGGCGCTGCTTGACGCGGCCGTCGGCGGACACTGCCGAGAGCACGCCGCGCTCGCCGATCACGGTGGCGAGCAGGATCATGCGGCCGTTGGGGGAGAAGCTGGGGGATTCGTCGCGGTCACTGTCGGTGAGGATTTGCACCTGACGGGTCGACAGATCGAGCAGCGCGACTTGGAACTTCGCATCGTTGCGCGTGATGTACGCAAGCGTCTTGCCGTCAGGGCTTATTCTCGGCGACACATTATAGCTGCCCTCGAAGGTGATGCGCTGAGGCTCGCCGCCGCCGGCGCTCATGCGGTAGATCTGCGGCGTGCCGCCGCGGTCGGAGGTGAAGTAGATCCACTGCCCGTCGGGCGAGAAGCGCGGCTCGGTGTCGATGGCGGTGGAGCTCGCGAGGCGCCGCACCCCGCTGCCGTCGGCGTTGATCATGAAGAGCTGCGAGCCGCCCTCGCGCGACAGCACCACGGCGAGGCGATTGCCGTCGGGCGTCCAGGCCGGCGCCGAGTTCGAGCCCTTGAAGTTTGCCACCACGTGGCGCCGCCCGTCGGCCAGGGAATGGATATAGACCACGGGCTTCTTGTTCTCGAAGGAAACGTAGGCCAGCCGGCGGCCGTCAGGCGACCAGATCGGCGAGATGATCGGCTCGAACGAGGCGAGCGCGGTCTCGGCGTTCGCACCGTCGTAGTCCGCGATCTGCAGCTCGTAGCGATTGCCGCGCTTGACCACATACGCGATGCGGGTGGAGAAGACGCCTTTCTCGCCAGTCAGCTTTTCGTAGACGAAGTCGGAGATGCGATGCGCGGTCGCGCGCGCCTGGTCCTTGTTCAGCGTGTAGGCGATGCCGCCGAGCGGCTGCTGCTTCACGACATCGTGCACCCGGAAGCGCACTTCGAAGCGCCCATCGGGCCGCTGCTGCACGGAGCCCACCAGCAGCGCGTCGGCGAGCCGCGAGCGCCACTCGGAATAGTTGATGCTCGTCGTTTCGGTCGGCTCCGGCGCGATCGGCGGCAGCTCGAGGCCGCGGAAGAAGCCGCTTCGCTCGAGGTCGGCGCGCACGATGGTGCTGATGCCGGGCGGCAGGCTGCTTTCGCCGGCGAACGGCACGATGGCGATCGGGATGCGCTGCGCGCCCGCGCCGGTGATCTCGATCGTCAGCTGGGCGTGCGCGGTCCCCGGGCCGCACAGTAGGAAGGTTAATACCCAGATCAAGTGTCGTCGCAAGGCGTGCATCCTCCAGCTCTATCGGTCTCCGGGGTGGAATTTTAGTGTGAGCCGACGCTCGAACACCGAAGGATCGTCCGGCTTGGGTAGCGGCGAGGACTTGAGGATTGCCCGGTACACTGCGTCGTCGTATGCGGCATTGCCGCTCGACTTGCGCTTGATCGCGTCGAGCACTTCGCCGCTCGGCAGGAGCGTGACGTCGAAGATGGCTTCGATGTTGGGGGGCACGGTCCTGATGTCGAAGATGATGTTGCCCCGCACTTTGCCGACGATCTTGTCTTGCCACGCGGCGATCGCCTTGTTGCGCGCGGCGGCCTGCTGGCGCGCGATCAGCTCGCGCAGCTCGCGCTCCTTGCGCTGCGCGTCGATCTTCCTTTCCTCGAGCGCCGCCTGCTCCCGGAGTTTCTTTTCGAATGCCAGATCGCGCTTGGGCTCGGGCTTCGGCTTGGGCTTGGGCTTCTCCGGCAGCACGATATCGGGCTTCTTCACCTGCGGCTCGGGCTCGGGCTGCGGCACGGGCTTGGGCGGCGGCGGCTTCTCCTCGACCACCGGCGGCGGCGGTGGCGTCTCCCACAGCTCGACCGTCACGGTGTCGGGCGGATTGCTCTGGAAGCGCACGCCGAGAAACAGCACCACCAGCAGGCAAATATGCACCAGCGCGGAAAGCGTCGCCGCGCGGCCGAGCGCGGGGCGCGGCCGGCTGCCGTAGCTGCCGTACGTCAGCTGCGCCGCGCTCACTGGGCGAGCTTCACCTGCAGGCCGACGCGGCTCACCCCCTGCTTGCGCAGCTCGTCCATCACCTGGAGCACGGCTTCGTAGCGCGCGTCCTTGTCGCCGCCCACGAGCACCGAGAGCTCGGCGTTCTTGCCGCGCACTTCCTTGATGGCGGCGGCGAGCTCGCCGCGCGACACCGTGCGCTCGGAAACGATCACGCCC
>DASQIG010000374.1:0-2275 GCA_035631735.1 Burkholderiales bacterium
AGCGCCGGCTATGGCTGCATCGCGGCGCTGCCGACGGGGGCGAGCGGCTTCACGACCATCGAGCTGAAAGCGAATTTCCTCGGCACCGCGCGTGACGGCGCGATCGTCTGCCGCGCGACGCCGCTGCACCTGGGCCGCACGACCCAGGTCTGGGACGCCGCGGTGAGCGTCGAGGCGAGCGCAGCGCAGATCGCGCGCTTTCGCTGCACGCAAATGATCCTGTGGCCCAAGTAGACAGCAGGCGACGAGGCATGCTTCAATGCGGCCGATGACGCGCTGGTTCTTCGGCACCTTCTTTTATTTCCACCGCCCGCTGGCGGACTGGACCGGATAGCCGCAGCCCGACGTCCAACCAAAACCGCCAGTGCCGAAAGCCTGGCGGTTTTTTGTTTTTGGGAAGCGAAAACATGACCTCGCCTCTGGACAGCTACCTCGCCACCGTCCCCGCGGACAAGACCTCGCTCACCGACGACGAGCGCATCGAGAACATCGTCCCGCTGCCGCCGCCTGAGCATTTGATTCGGTTCTTCCCCATCCAGGGCACCGCGGTGGAGGCGCAGATCACCGAGACGCGCCGCCAGGTGCGCCAGATCCTGCAGGGGCGCTCCGACCGGCTGCTGGTCGTCATGGGACCTTGCTCGATCCACGATCCGCAGGCGGCGCTCGCCTATGCCGAGCGCCTTGCGGCCGAGCGCAAGCGCCATGCGGGCGAGCTGGAGCTCCTGATGCGCGTCTACTTCGAGAAGCCGCGCACCACCGTGGGCTGGAAGGGGCTGATCAACGATCCTTATCTCAACGGCAGCTTCCGCATCAACGAGGGGCTGCGCATTGCGCGCGATCTGCTGCTGCGCATCAACCAGCTCGGCGTGCCGGCCGGGTGCGAATTCCTCGACGTGATCTCGCCGCAGTACATCGGCGACCTCGTGTCCTGGGGCGCGATCGGCGCCCGCACCACCGAAAGTCAGGTGCACCGCGAGCTCGCTTCCGGGCTGTCGGCCGCCGTCGGCTTCAAGAACGGCACCGACGGCAACGTCAAGATCGCGGTCGATGCGCTGCTCGCCGCGCGCCAGAAGCACCACTTTCTCTCGGTACACAAGAGCGGCCAGGTCGCCATCGTCGAGACGCGCGGCAACGAGGACTGCCACATCATCCTGCGCGGCGGCAAGGAGCCGAACTACGACGCTCGCAGCGTGCAGGCCGCCTGCGCCGAGCTCGCGCGCGCCGGCTTGCCGGAGCGCCTGATGATCGACTGCTCGCACGCCAATGCCGGCAAGCAGTACCGGCGCCAGCTCGACGTGGCGAAGGACATCGCAGGGCAGCTGGCGGGCGGCGAGCGCCGCATCATCGGGGTCATGGTCGAGTCGCACCTCGTCGAGGGCCGCCAGGACCTGGAGAACGGCCGGGCGCTGCGCTTTGGCCAGAGCATCACCGACGGCTGCCTCGGCTGGGACGATTCGCGCACCGTGCTCGAGGCGCTCGGCGACGCGCTGAAGCGCCGCCGCGCCGGGGTTCCGGCATAATCGGGCGCGATGCCCGAGCGCCCGCAGCAGCTCGCCCACCTTGAGTATCTCGGCGACGCCACCGAGTTCGCCGCCAAGATGCAGGCGCTGATTCCCAAGTGCAACCTGCTCGAGAACTTCTCCTCCGGCGAGGTGCAGACGCTCGCCCACTTCATGCACGCGTACCGCGCGGAGATCGGCGTGGAGATCATCCGCGAGGGCGACGGCGGCGACTTCATGCTGATGCTGATCGAGGGCCGGGCCGAGGTGTACAAGCGCGACCGCTGGAACACGCCGCAGCTGCTCGCCACGGTGGAAGCCGGCCGTACGCTCGGCGAGATGTCGATGATCGACGGCGACGCGCGCTTCGCCACCTGCCTGGCCGCCGAGCCGACGCTCATCGCGGTGCTCGACCGCGAAAGCCTCGCCCGCATCATCGTCGAGCAGCCGCTGCTCGGCGCAAAGATCCTGATGGAGCTGGTGCTGATGCTTTCGCAGCGGCTGCGCAACACCAGCGAGCGCCTGCTCGGCATGCTCGACGAGCAGCAGGCGGCCGGCACCATGCCGCACCTCCTCTAGTGCACGCGACGCTGCCGCTGCTTGCGCACCACGGTTTTCCCGCGGTGCGCCGCAAGCGCCTCGAGACGCTGCAGGTCAACCTCGGCTATCGCTGCAACCAGACGTGCGTGCACTGCCATGTGAATGCCGGCCCGCAGCGCACGGAGATGATGGCGCCGGAGGTGGTGGAGGAGGTGCTCGCCTTTCTCGCCGTGGGG
>DASQIG010000375.1:0-3179 GCA_035631735.1 Burkholderiales bacterium
TCCGGAAGAAGATCGGGCAGGGGCGCCTGCCTTGGCGGCTGCTGCCGCCCGGCGAATGCATCCGCGCCACCGCCTTCGGCGCCTCCGAGTACAGCGTGCAGCTTTCCGGGAACACCGTGTACGTCTCGCAGCCCGGCGAGCTCCTGCCGCGCAAGAACCTGCAGGTGCTGCAGCCGCCGGTCGAGCTCGAGAAGACCATCGACGCGGAAGCACTCGCCGCCGCGATCCGTGAGCACTTCACCGCTTTCGACGTCGCGGAAGGCGAGGCCGAGTGCGCGCTGGCGTTTCGCTGGCGCGGCGCACCGGAGTACGGGCGACTCGGAGCCTTTGCGCGCGCCATCAAGCTCGCGCTGCCGCGCACCATCGAGCAGGGGAAGCCGATCTACCTGATCCTCGACGGCGACGTCGCCCAGACCATCGGCGGCATCCTCAAGGAGGATTTCAAGCTCGCCTCCGAGGTGCTGGTGCTCGACGGCATCGCGCTGCGCGACTTCGACTACATCGACCTCGGCCGCATCCGC
Organism: Burkholderiales bacterium; assembly: GCA_035631735.1. Taxonomy (GTDB): domain Bacteria; phylum Pseudomonadota; class Gammaproteobacteria; order Burkholderiales; family SG8-39; genus SCGC-AG-212-J23. The sequence goes on from DASQIG010000375.1 coordinate 522, forward strand.
ATGCCCTCGGGCACCGTGCCGGTAACGATCAAGTCGCTCGTCTTCAGCCAGGACCCGCGCGTGCCGCACGAGCATCGTCCGCATCGGCACGGGCACGACCACGGTCATCATCACCACTGAATTCGGGGACGGAGCCCGAATTAATTCGGGCTGCGTCCCCGATCTAGTTCGGGCTCCGGGTTAATCCTCGACGGTAAAGCGCTTCCACTGCTCCTTCGGCCGGCTCTTGCCGTCCCAGCCGATCTGGTCCATCTCGCAGAAGAACTGCAGCCGATTGCCTTCCGGGTCGTCGAAGTCGAAGGTGTAGTCGTTACCCGGGCCTTCGTGCTTGATTGCGCTTGCCTTCACACCCTGTCCCAACAAATGGGCGCGGATGCGCTTCAGGGCATCTAGATCGGCGACTTCCATCGCGATTTGCTGGAGCACGGTCGGCCCGCTCGGCGGCTGGGGCGCCGGCGCGAGCACGAAGCTGTGGTGGTCTGCGCCGAAGCGCAGGAACGTCATGCCTTTCTCGTTGACGTCGGACACCTTGAAGCCGAGCACGCGCGTATAGAAGTCGACCATGCGCGGCAGGTCCCGGCAATACAGGCCGACGTGGCCGATCTTGCTGATGCGGATGGGATTGCTCATCGGGCGAGCGCCTTTTCGTAGTAGCTCAAATCGTAATAACGGGCGGGATCGGTGCTCGGCGGCGGCGTGGCGGCGAAGCGGGCGCGTAAAGCGAGCACTGCGCGAATGCCATCGACGTCGAGCGCCGCCTTGCGCGCGAGGCTGCCCTCGGCGAGGAGCTCGGCGTGGCTGCGCTCGGCATTGCGCGCATCGACGGCGAGTCGCCGCTCGAGAAGCTGCAGCGCCTCGGTGCGGTTTGCCGGCGCGTAGAGCCAGTCGAGCGCGGCGAGGTGCGCGCCGATGTAGCGCACCAGCGTGTCGCCGTGCTGCCGCGCCCATGCGCGCCGCGCGGCGCCGACCGAGCCCTGGTAGTGCGCCAGCACCTCGGCCGAGCTCGCGAGCCGCACGAACCCTGCTGCCTCGGCGGCGGCATCGGCGGGCGCATTGAGCAGCGCGCCGCTCGCGCGCCGTTCCTGCAGGGCGCGCAGGCGCTCGCGGCTGCCGCCGACGCTGACCAGCAGGTAGTCGCCCGGCGAGAGGCCGCCGCGCGCGAGGATCTCCATCAGCACGAACGCATAGCCGCTTGCGATGGCATCCACCGCGAGCGCCCGATCCTTCAGCTCGGCGACGCGCTTGATGCCCGGCGCCGCGATCAGGCTGATGCGGCCGCCGTTGTTCATGCCGAGGAACGCGAAGAGCTCGTCGGGATAGGGCACGATGTTGTCCATCGCGGTGAGCGCGATGTCGATCTGCCGTCGCGCAGGACGGCGATCTGCGTCGTGGAATTGGGCGCGGGCAGGAGCTCTACCTTGAGGCCGCGCGCGGCGAACAAGGCTTTCTCCTGCGCTACGAAGATCGGCCAGTTCGCGCTGCCGGCGAAGCCCATGACGCGCAGCGCGGTGGGCTGCGCCTGCGCGGCAGCCGCAGCGGCGAACGCGACGATGGCGAGCCAGTGAGCCATGAAAACGGCGGGCTATGATACGCCGATGCTTCGCGCGCTCGTGCTGTTCTTCGGCATTGCCGGCGCTGCCGCGGGCGCGAATCGCGACATCTATATGTACCAGGGCGCCGATCGCGAGGCGCGCCTCATCGCCGGCGCGCAGCAGGAAGGGCAGGTCGTCCTCTACAGCACGATGACGGTGCAGGATGGCCGCGCGCTGGCAACTGCTTTTGAGAAGAGGTACGGCGTGAAGCTCCTCCACTGGCGCGGCTCGGCGGAGAAGATCGTGCAGCGTGCGCTCGCTGAAGCCAAGAGCGGCCACGACGGCGCCGACGTCTTCGAAACGAGCTCGCACCGCATGGAGGCACTGCGCCGCGAGCAGCTGCTCGAAGACTTCTACACGCCGGCGTTCGCCGAGCTGGCACCGTCGGCGTTCGCTCCCGGGCACCGCCAATGGGTCGCAGCACGCTTCGCGTTCTTTGTGGTCGGCTACAACACCCGGCTGGTCAAGCCGGCCGAGCTGCCCGCGACCTATGAAGATCTGCTGCAGCCGCGCTGGGCCGGGCGCCTGGCGATCGAATCGACCGATGTGCTGTGGTTCGCCGCGCTCGTGAGGAGCATGGGCGAGGAAAAGGGCCTCGCCTTCTTCCGGCGGCTCGCGGCGTTGAAGCCGCAGATCAGGAGCGGCCACATCCTCGGCGCGCAGCTCGTCGCCTCGGGCGAGATCGCGCTGTTGATCGACGCTTATAACAACAACATGGAGACGCTCAAGCGCTCGGGCGCGCCGGTCGACTGGAAGCCGCTCGCGCCTGTCTTCGGCCAGGCGAGCGCCATCGGCGTGGCGAAATATTCGCGCCGGCCGCACGCGGCGCTGCTCTTCACCGAGTTCCTGCTCTCGCGCGAGGGGCAGCAGTTTTTCCGGAGCGTGAACCGTGTGCCGGCCAGTCTCGCCGTCGATACGCCGCTCAACAAGTTCCCGCACGAGATCATCGACCCGGCGATCGCGCTCGACGAGGGCGAGAAGTGGGATCGCCTCTGGTCGCAGCTGTTTCTCGGCGGCAAGCCCGTCGAGCGCGAGGAGTAGCGTGTACCAGCCGCTCGCCGCCGCG
>DASQIG010000376.1:0-19117 GCA_035631735.1 Burkholderiales bacterium
TTCACGACGATCGGCCCGCTTGCCACCGCGAGCAGCGTATAGCCGTCGGGCGCGCTCTTCGCGACGTAGTCGGTGCCGATGCCGCCGTTGGCGCCCGGCTTGTTCTCGACCACGAAGCTCTGGCGCATTGCTTCCGTGAGCTTCTGCGCCAGCGTGCGCGCCCAGATATCGGCGTTGCCGCCGGCGGCGTAAGGCACGACGAGGCGCACCGGCTTCGCCGGATAATCCTGCGCGCCTGCGGCGCCCGCGAGCAGCGCGAGCAGCAAAACGACCGCGGTTTTCATCGCCGCTTATGATAGGCGAATGCAACTGCTCGATCGCTCGCACCGTTCGCCTGCCGTGCCGCTCCCGGCGCACGCGGCCGATTGCCACATGCACGTGTTCGGTCCGTTCGATCGCTTTCCTCTCGCCGCCGAGCGTGCTTACAACGTACCGCAGGCGTCGCTCGCGGCGCACCAGCGGATGAAAGCGCGGGTCGGCCTCGAGCGAACCGTGCTGGTACAGGCGAGCGGGCACGGCACCGACAATCGCGCCATGCTCGCCGCGCTCGCCGAGCTCGGGCCGCGCGGGCGCGGCGTGGCGGTCGTCGCACCGCAGACGCCGCTCGCCGACCTGCAGCGCATGCACAAGGCCGGGGTGCGCGGCGTGCGGCTCAACCTCTACACATTCGCCGCGCGCCATCCAGGCGAACCGGCAGCTCTCTTCCGGGCCTACGAGCGCCTCGTGGCGCCGCTCGGCTGGCATGTGCAGCTGTTTTGCGAGCCGGCCATCCTGCTGGCGCTCGCCGGCGCCATCGAGCGTGCGAGCGTCCAAGTGGTGATCGACCACATGGGCCTGCCTGACGCGGCACCGGGAATTGACCAGCCCGTGTTCCAGTGCCTGCTCGCGCTCGCGGCCGGCGGCCACGCCTGGGCCAAGCTTTCCGGCGCCGATCGCATCGCGCGCGCGAGCGGCAACCTGCGCGAGGCGCTGCCTTTCATGCGCGCACTGGCGCAGGCGGCGCCGCAGCGCCTCGTGTGGGGCTCCGATTGGCCGAACATCGGCTTTCACTCGCGCGAGCAGGTGCGCGACGATCATCTGCTGCCGCACCGCGAGCTCGACGCGGGCGAGCTGCTCGACCTCCTCGCCGAAGCGGTGCCGAACGCCGATTCACGGCACGCGATCCTGGTCCGCAATCCCGAAGCGCTCTACGCCTTTTCCAGGACCTCGTCGTAGCCGCGGCCGACGAACTGCACCAGGCAGAAGCCGTTGCCGAACGGATCGGCCATCAGCGCGATACGCCCCCACGGGTGGCTCGCTATCGCGCCCTCGAGCACGGCCCCGGCTCCCCTCGCGCGCGCCACCGCGGCGTTGATCTCCGCTACGACGAAGTCGAGATGCACCGGCGTCCAGTGCCGCGCATAGTCGCGCCGCTGCGCGATCGACGGGACCGCCGGGCTGCCGGCGGGTTTGGCGAGCAGGTAGATCGCTGTGGATGAGCCGAGCAGCTCGACCGCCGCATCGCCGAAGCGCCGGCCCACGCTGAGGCCAAGCGCTTGGCAATAGAACTCGGTCGCGACCTGCAGATCGGCGACATCGATGTTGATCAGCGCGCTCGAGCGCTCTCTCGCCTTGGCGAGCGCCTGGAGCACCATGAGAGCGACGGACTTGGCGAGCGCGACGTCGCGTGGTGACCCAGCGAGGTCTTTCTCGAACCGGGCGCGCAGCTCCTCGTAGATGCGCCGCGGCTCGATGAGGGACGGATCGGCGAGCGCAGCGAGCCGCGCCTCCATGCGCGCGACGGTGGCGCGCAGCTCCTCCTCGGGAACCATGCTCGTGCTAACGCACCGGCTGGCGCACCGAGCTCGGGCGGAAGTCGTACGTGATCTCGTAGACCAGCGTCGGCACCATTTCCTCGCGCGGATTCGCGTTGCGCAGGCCGCCGCTTACCCCCTGCTCCGAGACGCTCACGGCACCGAGTTGCCTGCGCGCCCAGCCCGAATTGCTCCAGACGCTGGCGCCGGTGGCGGTCTCGAAGAGCCGCGCCGACATGTCGCCGCGAATCTCGGCGCGAACGCCGCCCTCCATCTTGGCGATGTCCGAAATCTTGACGTCCACGCGCGGTTCGGAGTAGGCGATGTCGCCGAGGAAAACCGCGGCGACGCCATACTGCTGGCCGATTCTCCTCAAGGTCGGCGCATCGAGCTGCTTCGCGCCGAGCGACGCGAGCAGCGCTTGGCGGTCGCCGAGCTCGATGAAGCGCGTGCCCGGCTGCGCTGCCTGGATCTGCTCCTGGAACTGTCGCGTGGCCCGGGCGCTGATGGCGCGCTCGGAATTCGAGTCGAACTCGACGATGCCGATGCTGCTATAGCCCCGCAGGTCGACACGTGGCGGCACGGGAACGACGACGGTGTGCGAGCACGCGGCGAGGTGCGCGAAGCCGACGAGCAGGCTGATGGCGGCAAATCTATTCATTGCGTGCCTCCCTTTATTGGTTTGCCGGAAGGCAGACTACACCAGCTGCGGCAAGGTCAGCCGCTGACGGAGGCCGGCGCAGGACTTTTTAGGCGTCGCCTAGAGCAGCTCGCTCATCCAGGCGGCCGTGCGCACGGCGCCGCCGAAGCTGTAGAGGTGAACGCCGACCACGTTGCTCGGCTCGCGGCTGCGGGTGTAGCGCGCCACCGCGACAACCTGATCGCGCGGGTCGGTATTGGTGACGAGCTGCGCGATGCCGGTGCCGAGCGTGCGCAGGGCGCGCAGCGAGCGGCTGACGCCGCACCGCTGCGCATAGCGGGCGAGCGCCGCCGGATCGGTCGGGCCGGCGATGCCGACATAGACCGGCAGGCTCGGCCAGCGGCGCGCAAGCATCGCGCAGTACTCGACCACGCGCGCCGGCGCGAACGAGAATTGCGTGAGGACGTACACGCCGATCGATTGGGCGGCGGCCAGCGCGAGCTTGCGCTCGAGGGCGCCTTCGATCGCGTTGAGCGCGATGCGCGGATGCCCCTCCGGATAGCCGGCGACGCCGATCTCGCGCACGCCGCAGTCGGCGAGCAGGCGCTCTTCCAGGATCTGCAGGCTGTCGGCGTACGGACCCTTCGGCCGCGGCTCGTCGCCCCCGATGAGGAGCACCCGGTGCACACCCTGCTCGGCCGCGGCACGGCGCAGGAAGTCGCGGAACTCGTCGCGATTGAGGATGCGCCGCGCCGAGACGTGCGGTACCGGATCGAGCCCGGCCGCGCGGATCGCGGCGATCGCCTCGAGCGTGCGTGCGAGCGGCAGGCCGGGCAGGGACGGCAGATAGACGCAGCTTCCCGCCGGCAGCAGCGCAGCCACCTCCGTCGAGCGGTGCAGCTCGCGCGGCGAGATCTCGACCGACCCGGCAGCGATCAGCTCCGAGACGCGCGCCTCGATGCCAGGCTCAGTCGCGTTTGCGGGAAACGACATAGGATTCGTCAAGGAACCACAGGCTGCCGTGCTTCTGCAGCACCTCTCGCGTCGCGTCAAGGTAGCGCGTGTCGCGCAGCGCTTCGCCGAGCCGCAGGTCGTCGATCTGCGCGACGTAGATCGCCGCGTTCCACGCGGCGAACAGCGTCGAGGTGCCGATGCTGCTCGAAATCTCGCTCGGCAGCGTATGCATGTCGTAGCGGAAGATGGCGCGCGCGTCGGCGTACGCGTTGAAGTTGTAGCGCCGCGCATCGCGCCCGAGCTCCACTTTCGTCGCGCGCAGCAGGTCGTGGCGGCCTTGTGTGTAGGGGTTCTCGCCCGGCCAGACCTTCTGGGTGATCTCCAGCCCCGGATCGTGGCCGTACGAGTGGATGCCGAGCAATCGCCCGCCTTTGCCGAGCGCGCGAACCAGCGGGGTGATCACCTTCTGCGCCTTGAATTCGAGCGGCGCGCGCAGCCGGTAGGGCTGCGATGCGATCACCATGTCGTACTCGGCGCGGCCCTCGCCGCGCTTCGGGATCACGTTTTCCAGCAGGAAGCGATAATCCTCGCGATAAATGATGAGCGCGGTGGGATGCTCGTAGACGGGGTTGCCGGTCTTCGGGCTGTGGCGCGCCTGCCAGCTCTTGGCGAGGAACGGCTCCAGGGCGGCGATCTGCTCGCTGAAATCGTGCGACGTGGTGCCGGTAAGCGGCGCCTCGTGCCATACCATCGATGTCGCCGCGGTCACGGCGCGCGGCTGCAGCCACGGCGCCTCGCTGTAGTACATGTTCGTCACCACCAGCACGGTGGCGGGGTGCTCGAAGAAGCGATCGGCCATCTTGCGCAGCGAGAGCCGCACATCCTCCAGGCTGATTTCCTTGCCCACGATGTAGAACGGCACGGTGGGAAAGCGCCGGTGCATCTCGCGCATCACGCGCGCGAGCACTGTGCCGTCGCCCATGCCGGCATCGAACAGCCGCACCGCGGGCGGACGCGGATGGATCTGCCCGAGCTCGAGGCCGACGCGCCGCGCGATCACGTCCTTCTCGCTGCAGGTGTTGACGAACAGCAGATACTTCTGCCGGTTGTCGAAGAAGCGGAAATTGGTCTCGGGATCCGCCTTCTGCGCCGGCGCGAGCGCCGGCTGCGGGGCGCCGGCATGGATGAGCGGCATCAGCTCGGGCGGCGAGTCTCCCGCGCCCGGCGCGCCGTGCTTCGCCATGAAGTCGTTGACGCGCGTCAGCGTCTCGGGCGTCACGCGCGCGCCGTCACGCAGCCGCGCGACGAACTTGCCGTCGTTCACCGCGCGGCGGCCGAAGGTCGACTCCGCCATGCCGGTGCGCCGGCAAAAATCCGAGATGCTGCCGAGCAGCGTCCCGCCTCCTCCTTGCACCCCTGCCTGCAATGCATCCTCCGTAACCGGATTGCGCGAAAATCATGCGCGCACCGCGAGTGGGACATCAACCACAAGTTCTGCGCTGCAAAAAGTGGGATGCTGCCCATCCTTGAATAATCAATGGCTTCCATCCTTGACCTGATCGGCAACACCCCCGTGGTGCAGGCGCGGCGGCTGGACAGCGGCCGCTGTTGCCTGTTCCTCAAGCTCGAGAACCAGAATCCGGGCGGCTCCATCAAGGACCGCATCGCGCTCTCGATGATCGAGGTCGCGGAGCGTGAAAGGAAGATCCAGCCCGGCTCGCTGATCGTCGAGGCGACTGCCGGCAATACCGGCCTCGGGCTCGCGCTGGTCGCCGCGCAAAAGGGTTACCGGTTGCTCATCGTCGTGCCGGACAAGATGAGCCAGGAAAAAATCTTCCACCTGAAAGCGCTCGGCGCCGAGGTGCTGCTCACGCGCTCCGATGTGACGAAGGGGCATCCGGAGTACTACCAGGACAAGGCCGCGCGCCTCGCGCGCGAAACGCCCGGCGCCTTCTACGTCAACCAGTTCGCGAACCAGGCAAATCCCCTGGCGCACGAGCACACCACCGGGCCGGAGATCTGGGAGCAACTCGAGCACCGGGTCGACGCGGTGGTCTGCGGCGTCGGCACCGGCGGCACGCTCACGGGTCTGTCGCGCTTCTTCGCCAAGGTCTCGCCGCAGACGGAAATGGTGCTCGCCGATCCGGCGGGCTCGATACTCGCGCCGCTGGTGACGACCGGAAAACCGCCGCCGCAGGTCGGCAGCTGGCTCGTCGAAGGAATCGGCGAGGACTTCGTGCCGCCGGTGTGCGACCTCTCGCGCGTGCGCAAGGCCTACAGCATCCCGGACCGCGAAGCTTTGCTCACGTGCCGGGAGCTTTTGCGCAAGGAGGGCGTGATGGCCGGCACCTCGACCGGCACGCTGGTCGCGGCGGCGCTGCGCTATTGCCGCGAGCAGAGCGCCCCCAAGCGCGTGGTGACGCTGGTGTGCGACAGCGGCAACAAATACCTGTCGAAGGTCTACAACGACTTCTGGATGCTCGACCAGGGCTTGATCGAGCGCGAGCGCCACGGCGACCTGCGCGACCTCATCAGCCGGCGCCACCACGACCACGCGGTCGCCACGGTGAGCGCCGACGAGAAGGTGCTCACCGCCTACCAGCGCATGAAGCTCTACGACGTGTCGCAGCTCCCGGTGCTGCAGGGCGGGCGCATCGTCGGCATCGTCGACGAAGAGGACATTCTTGCCGAGGTGTACGACAATCCGCAGCATTTCAACGAACCGGTGACCGAAGCGATGGAAACGCACCTCGTGACCGTCGGGCCAAACGCCTCGGTCGCCGAGCTGATGGAGATCTTCAAGCGCGGCATGGTGGCGATCGTGGTGGACGGCGACGAATTCCTCGGGCTGATTACGCGCATCGATCTGCTCAACTGGCTGCGGCGGCGCTCGGACGACAAATGAAGTTCGATACCAAGGTGGTGCACGCCGGGCAGGAACCCGACCCGCGTACCGGCGCCGTGATGACGCCGATTTACGCCACCTCCACCTACGCGCAGGCGAGCCCCGGCGAGCATAAAGGCTTCGACTACGCGCGCACGCGCAACCCGACGCGCGATGCGCTCGAGGCGTGCCTTGCCGAGCTCGAGGGCGGCGACGCGGGTTTTGCCTTCGCTTCCGGCATGGCCGCGATCGGCACCCTCCTCGAGACGCTCGACTCGGGCTCGCATGTGGTGTGCATGCACGATCTCTACGGCGGCAGCTACCGCATCCTCGAGCGCGTGCGCAAGCGCTCGGCGGGGCTGCAAGCGACGTTCGTCGATTTATCGGACACGAAAGCGCTCGAGCCCGCCATCCGGCCGAATACGCGCATGCTGTGGGTGGAGACGCCCACCAATCCGCTGTTGAAGTTGGTCGACCTCTCCGCGGTGGCTGAGATCGCGCACCGGCGTGGAATGGTTTGCGTGTGCGACAACACGTTCGCCTCGCCGTGGATCCAGCGGCCGCTCGAGCACGGCTTCGACATCGTCGTGCACTCCACCACCAAGTACCTGAACGGCCATTCGGACGTGATCGGCGGCGCCGCCGTGATCCGCAACAACGCGGAGCTCAAGGAAAAGCTCGCCTTCCTGCAGAATGCGGTGGGCGGCGTGCCGAGCCCGTTCGACGCATTCCTCACGCTGCGCGGCATCAAGACCCTCGCGCTGCGCATGGAGCGCCACTGCGGCAACGCGATGCACATCGCGGCCTGGCTGGAAAAGCATCCGCGGGTCGAGCGCGTCATCTACCCGGGGCTCGCCAGCCACCCGCAGCATCGGCTGGCGGCGAAGCAGATGAACGGCCGCTATGGGGGCATGGTCAGCGCGGTTCTAGGAGGCGGTCTGGCGGCGTCGCGCCGTTTCCTCGAGCGCTGCAAGCTCTTCACGCTCGCGGAGAGCCTGGGCGGCGTGGAGAGCCTCATCGAGCATCCGGCGATCATGACGCACGCGTCGCTCCCGGAGGACGTGCGCGCGGGCCTCGGCATCAGCGACGGGCTGGTGCGCCTTTCGGTCGGCATCGAGCACGTCGATGATCTCCTCGGCGAGCTGAAGTACGCGCTGGATTAGCGCTTACCTCGCAATCGTAGTCCTCGCGGGCGCGGCGTTCGTCGCCGGGGCGCTCTGGTACATCGTCGCCATGCCGGGCAGCTCCTACCGCGGCGCGCTCGAATTCACTGGCGAGGAAAAGGCGCTCGCCGCGCGCCTGCGCGCGCATGTCGAGGCCTTGGCAGCCGGCGAGCGCAACGTCGATCTCGAGCGCCCGGCGCGCTACATCGCGCGCGAGCTTGGCAGCGTGAGCGAGCAGGCATTCCGCAGCGGCGGGCGGACCGTGCGCAATATCGAGAGCGGAGCGGGCGGCATCGTGGTGGGCGCCCATTACGACACCGTGCCCGGCTCGCCCGGCGCCGACGACAACGCTTCCGGCGTCGCGGTGCTGATCGAGCTCGCGCGCATGGGCTTGCCGGCGCGCTTCGTTGCCTTCGCCAACGAGGAGATGCCGTATTTCGAGACGGAGGAAATGGGCAGCCAGGTGTGGGCGCGGCAAGCCCGGCGGCGCGGCGAGCGCATCGGCGCGATGCTGTCGCTCGAAATGCTGGGCTATTACCGCGAGGCGCCGGGAACGCAGCACTATCCGCCGCCGTTCGGCTGGCTCTATCCCGATCGCGCGGACTTCATCGGCTTCGTCGGCGACCTCGGCGCGCGGCGCCTGGTGCATCGCGCGATCGCCGCGTTCCGCCGGCATGCCAGCTTCCCTTCCGAGGGCGTCGCCGCGCCCGCATTCATTCCCGGCGTAACGTGGTCGGACCATTGGTCGTTTCGCGAGCAGGGCTATGCCGCCATCATGATCACCGACACCGCGTTCAATCGGTATCCTCACTACCATCTCGCGACCGACACGCCCGAGAAACTCGACTATTTGCGCATGGCGCGCGTCACGCTCGGCCTCGCGGCCGTGATCAAGGAGCTGGCGAATGAGAATCGGTGAGCTCAGCGTCAATCGCATCGGCTACGGCGCGATGCGCGTGATCGAGAATCCCGACATCTGGGGCCCGCCCACGGACAAGGCGAATGCGCACCGCGTACTGCGCCGCGCCTACGAGCTCGGCGCGAACTTCTTCGACACCGCCGAGAGCTACGGCCCCCATTACAGCGAGATCGCCATCGCAGAGGCAATGTATCCCTATCCCAAGGACCTCGTCATCGGCACGAAGTGCGGCCTCGTGCGTCCGAAACCGTCGCGCTGGGACGAGGATGGCCGCCCGGAAAAGCTGCGCAAGGATCTGGAGGGAAGCCTGAAGCGCCTCAGGCTCGAGCGCATCGACGTCTATCAGCTCCATGCGCCTGATCCCAAAGTGCCGTTCGAGGACCAGGTCGGCGCGCTCGCCGACTTCCAGCGCGAGGGCAAAGTGCGCCACCTAGGGCTGTCGAACGTCACCGTGAAGCAGCTCGAGCAGGCGCGCAGCATCGTCCCCATCGTGTCGGTGCAGAACCGCTACAACATCGGCGACCGCCATTCGGAAGACGTGCTCAAGGCCTGCGAGCGCCTCGGCATCGCGTTCCTGCCGTGGTATCCGCTGGGCGACGGCGCCGCGCTGCGCAGTGCCAAGGTCAAGGCGGTTGCGAAGCAGCTCGGCGCAACGCCGGCGCAGGTTGCCATCGCGTGGCTCCTCAAGAAGTCGCCGGCGATGCTGCCGATTCCCGGCACGGGATCGCTCGCCCACCTCGAGGAAAACATGCAGGCGGCCGCGCTCGAGCTCTCGGACCCCGACTTTAGAATGCTGTGAGGAGGACGCTGGAAATGTGGCGAACGCTGATGCTGCTCATCTGCAGCGCAACACTGCCCGCGGCTGCGCAGGACTATCCGACGAAGCCGATCCGCATCATCGTCGGCTACGCCGCCGGCGGCGGCAACGATCTCATCGTGCGCGTGATGGCGCCGCGCATGGCCGAAGGGCTCGGGCAACCGGTGATCATCGAGAACAAGCCAGGCGCGCAGGCGATCATCGCCACCGAATACGCGGCAAAAGCGCCGCCCGACGGCTACACCGTCCTCATGGGGCCGACCGGCCCGATGACGATGAATCCGGCCACCTACGCCAAGCTTCCCTATGACCCGGTGCGTGACTTCGCGCCGATCGCTACGATCGGACAGTTTCCGCTGCTCGTCACGGTCGGCGCGTCGCTGCCGGTGCATTCGATCAAGGAGCTGGTCGACTACGCGAAGAAGAATCCCGGCAAGGCGAACTACGCCTCGAGCGCCGCGGCGTTCCAGATCGCGACCGAGCTGTTCAAGCAGAAGACCGGCACCGAGTTCGTACACATCCCGTACAAGAGCAGCGGCGAGTCCGTGCAGGCTGTGGTCGCCGGCCAGGTGACGATGACGATCTGCGATCCGCCGCCCGCCTCCGGTCCGCTGCGCGCCGGCACGGCGCGCGCGCTGGCGATCACCTCGTCGCAGCGCCATCCGTCCTGGCCGAACGTGCCCACGCTCGCGGAGGCCGGCGTCCCCGACGTCGAGGTCTGGCTATGGACGGCGTTCTTCGCGCCAGCGCGCACGCCGAGCGCGATCGTCGCGCGGTTGCAAAAGGAGACAGCGCGCGTTGTGCGACTGCCGGATGTGGCCGAAGGGCTTGCCAGGCTCGGCGTCGATCCGGTCGGTGGCAGCTCCGAAGAGCTCGCCAGCCGACTGGCGCGCGACCTCGCGAAATGGACCGCCGTCGCGAAGGCCGCGAATATCAGGAACGACTAGCCGCGCTCAGAGCGGCCGGATCTCGACCTTGCGCCACTTGATCGGGCCGCTCTCGGCGCCCTTCACGCCCGGGCCGTACTGCAGCGCAAACTGACCTTCGGCGTGCTGACCATCCTGCACGTTCGCCGTCTGCACGCCGTTCAGCTTCACTGTGAGCTGGTTGCCCTTCGCGGTGATCTCGTAAACATTCCAGCGGCCCCCGGCCCTGTAGACGATCGGCACGGGCACCGCCGCCACGTCGACGATGGCACCGGTACCGTACTTCGGCTCCGGGCGGATGTCCCAGATGTTCACCTCGTAGCAGGTCGCCCCGCCAATCTTCGCCGGATCGGAGCAGCGGATGAAGATGCCGCTGTTCGTATCGGTCGCAGCCCAGAATTCCGCGCGGATCTCGAAGTCGCGATACGGCTGTTTCGAGACGAGGAAGCCGGGCTTGCCATGGTCGGCGACGATCGCCCCGTCCTCGGCGCGCCAGTTGGCGCCGCCCACCTGGTTCCAGTTCTCGAGGCCCTTATCGCCATCGATGAGCGTTTCCCAGCCCATGCCCGGGATACGCAGCTGCGCGCACGCCGCCAGTGCGACGACGATCATGGCCGCCGCCAATCCATGCCGTTTCATGTCCCCGCCTCCTCTGTGAAAGCCGGATTCTAAGCCGGCTGGTAGCGCGTGATGCGGCCTCGTGTCTCGCGCAGGTCGTCTCCGCGCAGCTCGCGCAGCGCATAGCCGACGAAGGCGGCGGTGACGTGCTTGCGCCAGTACAGATCGAGGTCGGCATTGTCCATGGGCTTCGCGCGCGAGGCGGCGATGCGCCCCGCTTCGTCGATCACCTCGTCGGTCAGCTGCTTGCCGCGCAGAAACTGGTTCGCCTTCTCGACCAGGAAGGGCCGCGAGGCGACGGCGCCGAGCGCGAGGCGCGCGGCTCCGTCGATGAGCGCCGCGGCGACGCCCAGCACCGGGAAGTCGAATGCGCCGCGCCGGCGCAGCTTCCAGTAGGTGCTCGGCGCATTCGCGCAGCGCACTTCCGTCAGGATCTCGTCGGGCCGGCGGCGCAGGTAATCAATGCCGTCGTTGTTGTACAGGTCCTCCAGCGCCAGCTCACGCTCCCCCGCCGCGGATACCAGCTTGACGCGCGCGCCGAGCGCGAGCAGCGCCGGTGCGCAATCGGTGGAGGACATCGCCACGCAGCGCTTGCTCGCCGTGGCCACCCAGCAGATGTCGCCGTCCTTCTTCAGGCAGAAGTCGATCGCCTTGCGCCACTCGTAGTTCTGGTTGTAGTAATTGCAGCGCGTATCGAGGCACAGATTGCCGCCGATCGTGCCCATGTTGCGCAAATGCACGGTGGCCACCTGCGCCGCCGCCTGGCGCAGGCCGCGCGGCAGCTCGGGCTTGCGCACGATTTCCGTGAGCGTGAGCCCGGCGCCCAATATCGCGCCATCGCGCTTCAGCTCGGGTATGTGCCGAACGCTGACCAGGACCTTGGGCGCCATCTGGCGCCGCTTCATGTTCGGCAGCAGATCGGTGCCGCCCGCGATCAGCGCCGCGTTCGGTCCTTCGCCGGCGAGAATGCGCGCCGCTTCGCCGAGCGTGCGCGGCGCGCGGTAGTCAAACCACGGCAGCCGCATCATGGCGTTTTATCTCGCTGCCATCGCCGCCTTCCCACGCCGGTGGCACGATCAGCGGTTGCGGATACGGCACCTCTGGAAAGTGCTCCGGCCCGACGCGCGGCGCTTCGCCCTTCGCCTTCTTCTCGAGCGCCCGCAGCACCTTGTCCGGCGTGATCGGGATCTCGTCGATGCGCACGCCGACCGCGTCGTAGATCGCGTTCGCCACCGCGGGCGGCACGGGCAGGAGCGGCCCCTGCCCCACTTCCTTCGCGCCAAAGGGCCCGTTCGGATCCGGATCCTCGATGAGCACGGTATCGATCTCCGGCATCTCGAGCGACGTGATGCTCTTGTACTCGAGCAGCGACGGTATCTTGTGCACCAGCGCGCGCGAGAGCTTCGGCGGCAGGCGGCGGAACACCTGCTCCTCCATGAGTGCTTCCGAAAGGCCCATGTAGACGCTGCCCTCTACCTGTCCGCGCGCGAGCACCGGATTGATCGTGCGGCCGATGTCATGCGCGATCCAGATCTTCGGCACGTGGATCCAGCCGGTCCGTGGATCGACCTCGGTTTCCACCACACACGCCGTGTAGGAGTACGCGGGCGAAGGCCCGACGCCGGCGCCCTTGAATTTTCCAGGCGCGCGTGGCGGCGTGTACCAGCCCACCGCACCGAGCGTGCCGAACTTCGCCTCCGCGAGCACCACCGCTTCCGCGAACGCCAGGCTGCGGCTCTCGAAGGACACGCGGCCGCCGGAGAAGCTCACGCGCTCGGGCGCGACCTCGAGCTCCTCGGCCGCTGCCTCGGCAAGCATGCTTTTCAGCTTTTCGGCCGCCTGGATCGCGGCATTGCCGGCCATCAAGGTCACGCGGCTCGAGTACGAGCCGAGATCGACCGGCGTCATGCCGGTGTCGCCCGTCACGCAGCGCACCTCGAGCGGGTCAATGCCGAGCACCTCGGCAACGATCGCGGCGAGCACGTCGTCCGATCCCTGGCCGATTTCGGTGGCGCCGCAGAACAGCGTCACCTGGCCGCTGCGATCGAGTAGCAGCTGCACGCCGCTCTGCGGCATCTTGTTCCAGTAGATCGGCAGGCCGGCGCCGCAAAGGTAGGCGCCGCAGGCGAGGCCCAATCCGCGCCCCTGCGGCAGCTTGCGATAGCGGTTGTTCCAGTCCGAGCGCTCCACCACGGTTCGGATGCACTGCTCGAGCCCGATCGAGCCGATGCGCAGCCAGTTCGCCGTAATCGAGTTCGGCTTGGCGAGCATGCCGAGGCGCAGCTGCGCCGGATCTCTGCCGAGCCGCTCCGCGATCTTGTCGAGCTGGATCTCCTGGCCGTAGCGCGGCTGCGGCGTGCCGTGGCCGCGCTTGGGCCCGCACGGCGGCTTGTTGGTGAAGACGCGCGCTGCTTCGAACTGGTAGCGCGGCAGCTCGTAAGTCACGGTCTGCAGCACGCCCGTGTAGAACGTGCTCGCCACCCCGTAGGAGCCGTAGCCGCCGCCGTCGACCAGCGTCTGCAGATGCATGCCGGTGAGCTTTCCGTCCTTGCTCACCCCGGTGCGAAACTTCATCAGCACCGGGTGCCGCCCGCGATGCATATAGAAGACTTCTTCGCGGTTGAGGCAGATCTTCACCGGGCGGCCGAGCACCAGCGCCGCCTTGGCTGCGACGAGCTCGTGGTTGCATATATCTGTCTTGCCGCCGAAGCCGCCGCCATTGGGCGTGGCGATGACGCGGATTTGCGAGGCGGGGATCTGCAGCACGCGCGCGAGCGCGCGATGCACGTAGTGCGGCACTTGCGTCGACGACCACAGCGTCAGCTTGCCATCCGGATCGAGCGCGGCGACGCAGGCGTGCTGCTCGATCGGCAGGTGCGTGTTGCCTTCGTAAAAGAACAGGTCCTCGAACACATGGTCGGATGCCGCGATCGCCGCCTCGGCGTCGCCGAACTGGAATGCCTGCAGCCGATGGATATTGCCGCGCTCGCCGTAGGTGTGGATGCGCGGCTCGGGCTTGGCGAGCGCTTCCTCTGGATTGCTGATGGGCTCGAGCGGCTGATAGCGCACCTCGATGAGATCGAGCGCCGCGGTCGCGGTCTGCTCGTCGCGCGCCACGACGGCCGCCAGCGGGTCGCCCACGTAGCGCACGTGCTGCGGCGCGAGCGGATACTCGTCCTGCGTGACCGGCAGGATGCCGAAGCTCACCGGGAAATCCTTGCCCGTGAGCACCAGGTGCACGCCCGGATGCGCCTGCGCGCGCGCGACGTCGATCGATTCGATAAGCGCGTGAGCGTGCGGCGAGCGCAGGAGCTTGAGGTGCACCATGCGCGGGGCCGCGATGTCGTCCGCGAAGCGCGTCTGGCCGGTGACTTTCGCGCGGCCGTCGACGCGCCGCCGCGGCTTACCGATGACTTTCATCGTTCATCCTTCGCGCGCCCTCTTCGATCGCCTCCACGATCTGCTGGTAACCGGTGCAGCGGCACAGGTTGCCCGAAATCGCTTCCTTGATGCGGCTCGGCGACGGCCGCGGTTCGCGCGCGAGCAGCGCCTTGGCAGTCAGCAGGATGCCGGGGGTGCAATAGCCGCATTGCGCGGCGCCGAGGTCCGCAAAGGCCGCCTGCAGCGGATGCAGCTCGGCACCGCGCGCCATGCCTTCGACGGTCTCGATCGCGCGCCCTTCGCACTCGAGGGCGAGCACGAGGCACGAAAGCTGCGGCTCGCCATCGATGAGCACCGCGCAGGCGCCACACTCGCCGAGCTCGCAGCCGTGCTTGGTGCCGGTGAGCCCGAGGTCCTCGCGCAGCACCTCGAGCAGCGTCTTGTACGGCGCGAACGAGGTTTCGACGGCTTCGCCGTTCACCGAGAGCAGGAGGTGCGCGTGGCGCATTTGTTTGGGGTCCAAACTATTGTCGCTACTCTACGCCGGCGCCGCCCGGCCGGTAAAGCGCCTTGGGATTCGCGGCACGCATATGCGCGCGCCGGCATCGCCACATGCCAAAAAAGTATCTCGACCGGGGGCGAGTGGCGCTAACATTCGGGCCCATACCCGAAGGAGACTCTTATGACCCTGCGCATCGGCGACACGGCGCCCAACTTTCAGGCGGATACCACCCAGGGACGCATCGATTTCCACGACTGGATCGGCGACAAGTGGGCCGTGCTGTTCTCGCACCCGAAGGACTTCACCCCGGTCTGCACGACCGAGCTCGGCTACATGGCGCGCATCAAGCCGGAGTTCGACCGGCGCAACGCCAAGATCATCGGGCTCTCGGCCGACCCGGTCGATGACCACAAGAGGTGGGCGAAGGACATCGAGGAGACGCAAGGCACCGCGCCCAACTATCCGCTCATCGGCGACGCGGACCTGAAGGTGGCGAAGCTCTACGACATGCTTCCCGCCGAAGCCGTGCCCGGCAAGCGCACACCCGCCGACAACGCCACGGTGCGCACCGTATTCCTCGTCGGTCCCGACAAGAAGATCAAGCTGATGCTGTTCTACCCGATGACCACGGGGCGCAATTTCGACGAGGTGCTGCGCGCGCTCGACTCGATCCAGCTCACCGCAAAGCACAGGGTGGCGACACCCGCCAACTGGCGCCAGGGACAGGACGTCATCATCGCCGGCTCGGTGAGCGACGATGAGGCGAAGAAACTATTCCCCAAGGGCTGGAAATCGCCCAAGCCCTATCTGCGGATCACGGAGCAACCGAAATAGAAATACGCTGTAACAATCGGTTACCCCTCGGCGGGCACGCGGCGGCTACTCTGTTGTCCAAGGAGACGGAGCTAGGCATGAAAAACCCGTCGAAACTGCTCATCGGCCTCGCGCTTGCCGCGGCCGGCGTCCTTGGCGCCGGCTCCGCGCTCGCCTGGAATCACGGCCCCCGCGTGATAGTCGGCTTCAACGTCGGCCCCTATTGGGGACCCTACTGGGGTCCGTACTGGGGTCCCGCCTACTACCCGGCACCGGTGTACTACCCGTCGCCGCTGGTCGTCTCACCCCCCGCGCCCGCGCAGTATGTCGAGCGCAGCGATCAGCCGTTGAGCTCGGGTTACTGGTATTACTGCGAGACCTCGCGCGGCTACTACCCATACGTCAAGGATTGCCCGAGCGGCTGGAAAGCCGTGCCGCCGGCGCCGGCGCCCGCCCAATGAAGCGCACCCTTATCGCTCTCGCGACCGTGGGGCTGTTTGCCGGCTGCGCCACGCCACCGCCTACTGGCCCGAGCGTGATGGTCCTGCCCGGCTCCGGCAAGAGCTTTGACCAGTTCCGCTACGACGACAACGAGTGCCGGCAATTCGCGACCGCGCAGATCGGCGGCACGACGAACGCACAGGCCGCGAATGACGCCGCCGTGAAGAATGCGCTCGTCGGCACCGCCATCGGCGCCGCTGCCGGCGGGCTGATCGGCGGCAACCAGGGTGCGGGCGTAGGCGCAGGCGTCGGTCTCGCCGGTGGCGCGCTCGCCGGCACCGGCGCCGGCGAATACGCTGGCCGCACGCTGCAGCAGCGCTACGACATCGGCTACCAGCAGTGCATGTACGCCAAGGGTCACCAGATCCCGATGGCGGGCCGCTACGCGCCGTATCGCGCCACGCGCCAGGCTGCACCACCGCCACCGCCGCCGCCGGGGACACCGCCCCCGCCACCGAAGCCGAGCTGAACCAAAAATTGGGGACTGTGCTTACGGGACTGTCCCCAATTTTTTTACCCCCTCGAGGAGCGAAGCGCGCATCAGAAACGCCTTGTGCTTCGCCGGGTCGTCCGCAATGCGGCGTAGCTCGTCGAAATGCCGCTCGCGCGTCGCCGGATCGCGTTCTTCGAGCCGCCGCTTGTTGGCGATCGTCTGTTCCTGCACGTACTCGATGTTGAGCGGACGCCGGCGCCGCTCATAGGCGTCGAGATCGCCCCCCGGCTGCGACAGCAGTTGCGCGAGGTCCCACGCTTCGTGAATTCCGGAATTTAGTCCCAGCCCGCCAATCGGGTTGTTCACGTGGGCCGCATCGCCGCACATGAAGACGCGTCCCCGCCGGAACTGCTTCGCGACGCGCTGGTGCACGTTGTACAGGTTGAGGTGCAGGTAATCGCGCTCGGCCTCCGGCACGTAGATGCGCCCGAGGCGCGCGCGCACCGCGGCGTCGGAAAGCGCTTCCTCATCGCTCTCGTCCTCGCGCGTGTTGTACACCGCGCGCCAGCGTCCTCTCAGGTCGTCGCCTGCGACCTTGAAGAGATTGGTCCATTCCTGCGGATCGGCCATGTAGTTGCGATAGCAGCAGCCGAGCGCGCGGGCAAAATCGAATTTCGTGGTGATGACGAGGAATCGCTCCGGCCAGGTGAAGCCTTCGAATTCGATGCCGAGCGCCTTTCTCACCGCGCTGCGACCGCCGTCGCAGCCGATCACGTAGTCGGCGCGCAGCGTGCCGTGCTCCGTTTGCACCGTGACGCCGTCGCCGTCCTGCTCCAGGCCCGTCACGCGGGTCGCCATGCGCACAGTGGCATTGGCCGTCGGGCGCAGGCGCGCGATACCCATGAGCGCCAGCTTGTGTTGCTCCGTCTGCACAACGAACGGGTAGTCGGTCTCGCCGCGCAGCCGCTCGAAATCGAACTCGGCAATGAGCTCGAGGCGCGAGCGGTCCCAGAACTGGAAAGTGCGCGCGACGAGGCCCTGCGCAATGTAGTCATCGATGAGCCCGAGTTGCGCCAGGATTTCAAGCGTTGGCGGCTGCGTGGTCGAGGCGCGCGGGCTCTCGTTAACGCGCTCCTCGGCTTCGAGCAGCGTCACGTCGTGGCCGAAGCGCGCACAAGCGAGCGCCGCCACCGTGCCGACGGGTCCCGCGCCTACCACGATGATGCGCCGCGCTGGCATGGAGCGGAGCTTATACTGCGGCGATGCGCGAGGCTTTCCGATTGGGCGCGAAACAGGCCGCGCAGCTCATCGCGCGCGGCGAACTGAGCGCCGATGCGCTGATCGCCAGTTGCCGCGAACGCATCGCCGCGCGCGAGCCGACGGTCAAGGCGTGGACGCATCTTGCGTCCGACTGGCCGGCAGGCAACGCGCCGCGCAGTCCGCTCTTCGGCGTGCCGGTCGGCGTGAAGGACATCTTCGACACGCACGACCTGCCGACCGAGTACGGCTCGCCGATCTACGCCGGCCATCGGCCGCGCACCGATGCCGCCGCCGTCGCGCTCACGCGCCGTGCCGGCGGCACGATCATGGGCAAGACGGTGACGGCCGAGTTCGCCACGTTCGTGCCGCGCGAAACGCGCAATCCGCTCGATCCGTCGCGCACGCCCGGCGGCTCCTCGAGCGGCTCGGCAGCCGCAGTTGCCGACTTCATGGTGCCGCTCGCTTTCGGCACGCAGACCGCCGGCTCGTTGATCCGCCCCGCTTCCTACTGCGGGATCTTCGCGTACAAGCCGACCTACAACACCATCGCGCGCGCCGGCCTCAAGCCCGGCGCGGATTCGCTCGACACCGTGGGCGTTTACGGGCGCAGCGTCGAGGACTGCGCGTTTTTCGCAGCCGCGCTCACCGGCCGGCGCGAGCTGGAGGCGACGCTCGATCGTCCGCCGCGTATCGCCGTGTGCCGTACGTACGAATGGGACCGGGTGCAGCCCGAGATGCGCACTGCGCTCGAAGATACGAGGCGCGCGCTCAAGGCCGACGAATTCGAATTACCCGCGGGCTTCCGCGGCCTGCGCGAGAGTCACACGGCAATTCTCTGGTACGAGGTGGCGCGCAGTCTCGCCGACGAGTTCACGCGCTTTCCCGACGAGCTCGATCCCGGCCTGCGGCAGCGCTGCGCCGACGGCTTCGCGCTCGACGCGCGCGAATACGTGCGGGCCCAGGCGCACGCGGCAGACTGCCGCGCGCGATTTGCGGCAGCGCTCGGCGGCTACGACGCGCTCATCGCGCCCGCGGCAACCAGCGAGGCGCCCAAGGGGCTCGCGTCCACGGGTGATGTGGCGATGAACGTGGTGTGGACGCTGCTGCACACGCCCAGCGTCGCGCTGCCGGCAGGCAAGGCGCCGAGCGGCATGCCGCTCGGCGTGCAGGTGATCGGGCGCATCGGCGACGACGCGCGTACGCTCGCCTGCGCCGCCTGGATCGCCGGGCGGCTCGCATGAGCGTGCGCATCGCGATCCCGGATCTCGTCTCGCCGTCGTACTTCCCGGCCATCGCGGCCGTCGAGCTCGGCTTCCTGCCGGATGCCACGATCGAGCTCCTCTACCCGGTCACCAAGACCTACGAGCAGCTGCGCGAAGGCCGGCTCGACTTCGTCGGTGGTGCTGCGCACGCGGTGCTGTACGCGTTCAAGGACTGGCAAGGCGCGAAGCTGCTCTGCGCGCTGGCGCAGCGCATGTACTGGTTCCTGGTGGTGCACAAGAAATTCAACCCG
>DASQIG010000377.1:0-6636 GCA_035631735.1 Burkholderiales bacterium
CGGCGGTTTAGCTCGCCTAGCGCTGGTAAGCCTCGCGCAGGCTCGCGCGCAGGGTCGCGAACCAAGTCGCGACCGCCCGGCAAAGACGACGAGCGAGCCGCATGCCGCCAGCATGCGCCCGGCGCGCTTAACGGCGAATTAATTGGAACCCGCCGCGCGCGCTGGCGGTCACTCCAGAGCAAAGGAGCTCGCGATGAGACTTTCCCGCCGCATCTGGCTGAAGAACCTTGGCGTCGGCGTTGCCATCGCGCCGTGGCTCGCGCGTTCTGCCTTTGCACAGGCCAAGGCGAGCAAGGAGGCGATGAAGTATCAGGAGCAGCCGAAGGACGGCCAGCGCTGCGACGCGTGCATGCAATTTGTTCCCGGTCCCAAGCCCGGCGCGAAGGGCACCTGCAAGGTCGTCGACGGCCCGATCAGCCCGAGCGGCTGGTGCATCGCTTTCGTGAAGAAGAGCTAGTCGGCCGTCCCCGCCGCCTGCTGCTCGGCGTAGACGCGGCATCCTTCGATGAAGGCGGCTCTGGTGCCGGTGCAGTCGTCGGGATCGCGGATGCTGTTCCGCTGCGCCCATTGGTAGCCCGCCTTGTCTTCGGAGCAATCGCCCGGGCACGGATACTCGCCGAAGGTCTTCCCTGCCGGCCCTGTCTCGGCCGGCGACGCCGGCTTGCGCGGCGGCGGTGACTGCCGCTCGTTGACTGCTGCGGCGGCCGCCGGGCCGATGGGCTGCAAGTGCCGCGCGAGCTGCGAGTAAAGCACGAACGACAGCCCGGCGATGATCAAGGCGAGCGTTGGCCAGTGCTTCACGGTGCAACCGAGAATGCCTGGTGTTCGCTTAAGAGAAACTTAGACAGCCGCTCGGCAAGCGCTCGAAGCTGCGCGTACCTGTCCGACGCGATAAGTCACCGTTAAGGCGGGGGCGCTAGGCTTCAGTTCACCTAGTGCAAAAAGGAGTCGCTCATGTCTCCGCGTCAAGCTTCAGGCGTGCTCGCCCTCGCCGCGGCATTGATTGCAGGGTGCGCTGCTCAAGCCGGACCCACGAAGGACACCAGCGGTTATCTCACGGCTTACGGCGCACCGGTCCGCGATTCGTTCGGCGATTGCTGGCATACGCGCGAATGGCGCTCGGGAATGCGTTTCAGCGATTGCGAGCCGAAGCTCGCCGCTGCGGTTGCGATCCCGATCAACAGACCACCCGCACTCAAGCACGCCAGGCTGCCGGTAGAGCAGCCCAGGCCGGCTCCATTCAAGTTGGCGACGGATACGCTGTTCGATTTCGACAGCGCGGTGCTGAGGCCGGAGGGCCGCAGCGCTCTGGACAAGCTCGAAACGACCATGGCGCACGCCAGCCATGCCACGGTGCAAGTGATCGGCCACACGGACCGCATCGGCGCCGCCAGCTATAACCGCGAGCTGTCGGAGCGCCGTGCAGAGGCAGTGCGTGATTACCTCGCGGCACAGGGCCTCGGTGCGCTGAAGATAGAAGCCAAGGGCGTCGGCAGCAGCCAGCCTTCGACCGCAAGAAATCAGTGCCGCGGCATGCGGCGCGCGCAGCTCATCCGGTGCTTGCAGCCGGACCGCTTCGCCGAAGTAACGATCACGGGGACGCGCTCCTAAGTGACGCTGCGCCTGCTTCTGGTCGAGGACGATGCCATGCTCGGCGCCGCTATCCGGTTCGGCCTCTCTCAGGACCAGTTCGTCGTCGACTGGGTGCAGGACGGTCGTGCTGGACCTCGGCCCGCCCGGAAAGCGTGCGGAACGCGAGAACACGACGATCGCGCTGCCGTTTTCCTGGGGCTGACCTCTACGCCTGCCCGAAGCAGCTTCTAGGCGCGATCCTCAGTCGGTACTTCCGTGACCCGGAGGTCGATCATCACCGGCCGGCCGGCGCGCATTACTTCCAGTGTTGCGGCGCTGCCTGGCGGTGTGTCGAGCACGAGCCGCTCGAACTCCCGCACGTCGGCGATCCTCGCGCCGTTGTAGCTGACCACGACATCACCCTGGCGCAGGCCCGCTGCCTGGCCGGCCGGACCCACGGCACTGATGACCACCTGGGAGCCGTTGGCACTCACCGCTGCGCCAATGCAGCCGGAGATCGGGCTGTCGGTCGCGACGGCCTGCGTCGTGGCGCAGGCGAATGCGACCAGCGCAGTCGCCAAGGAAGCCAAAATCCTCCCGCTCACGGCGCCCGAGCATGCCAGCGGACCATTAAGGGAAGCTTAACTACATGCAGGAACATCGTTTGCAACAGGCGTCTGCCGCCGGCGCGCCATCGACTGGATCGCGCGTACGATCGAGCCCGGCTGAGCCGCTACTACACCATCGGTCATTCGACGCACCCGCTCGCGCATTTCATCGAGCTCCTGCGCGGCGCGGGGGCGCGCTGTGTCGCCGACGTGCGCACCATGCCGCGCTCGCGCACCAACCCGCAGTTCAATGCCGACGTCCTGCCCGCTGCGCTCGCCGCGGCGGATATCGGCTACCAGCACATCGCCGCGCTTGGCGGCCTGCGCTCGCGCCGGCGCGACGTCGCCGAGGACACCAACGCCTACTGGGAGAACGCGAGCTTCCACAACTACGCCGACTACGCCATGAGCGACGCCTTCGCCGGCGGCCTCGCGCGGCTGCGCGAGCTCGCCGCCAAGGCGCCAACCGCAGTCATGTGCGCGGAAGCGCTCTGGTGGCGCTGCCATCGGCGCATCATCGCCGACTACCTGCTCGCCGCCGGCGAGCAGGTCGCGCACATCATGGCCGACGGCACCGTGGCCGAGGCGCGCCTCACGCCGGCGGCGCGGCGCACAGGCGCCGTGCTGGTTTATCCGCATTCGGCATAATCCAACATTGATAGGGGGAACACGCATGCGGCCCATCGACAACGTCCTCATGATCGCCGCCAGTTTTCTGCTGCTGATGATTGGCTGATGCTCTTCGCATCGATTCTCGTCGTGATCGAGTTCGCCCGGGCTTTCTGGAATGGCAACGTGCCGCATGACTGAAGCGTCGGCGCAAAAGCAGCGCCCGTTCTTGATTGCGGGCCTTGCGGCCCTGCCATCGATTGTTCTGCTGGCGATGAACACCATCGAGTGGCGCACCCCGGATTTCGAAACCATCGTGTTGGCGTATCGGGTTGCGATCTATCTCGGCCTGGCGATTGCGCTGATTGCCATCCTTCTCGCGGTCCGGCAGTTCCGCCGGGACGGGTCCTACAAGGCACTGGCGATATCGATCGCGCTCGCGCTCGCCTTCATCGCCTGGGTCGGGCCGGATGCGTATCTGGATCTCGCCGAGGTCATCTCCGGCGCCTTCGGCACCGGATAGGCGAAACCGCTTTTCCGCCGAAGCTTCTCGGGGTCGAGCTCCGCTATATAGAGGGGGCTCCTCACGCCGCCGAGGTCGACCCACTCGAGCACCGCGCGCGGCGCCCATAGACGGATGTCGCATGCAAGCGCGATGCCACTACACTATGGGCATGAGCGACAAGACCGCCGCGCCGCGCATTGCTTGTCTGCCGAACGGGCCCTATTACCTGCTGCACGACATGCAGGCGGCTCCGGTCCCGAATCTCGTGCGCTCCTCAGGCGCGCAGTGCGCCACGGTGCGCGGCATCGCGCTATGCCGCTGCGGCGCCTCGAAGAACAAGCCGTTCTGCGATGGCACGCATAGCACCATCGGCTTTTCCGACCGCCGGCTGACCGATGGCGCGGATAACCGGCGCGAGAGCTATCGCGGCAAGCGCATCACCATCTACGACAACCGCGCGATCTGCGCGCATGCCGGTTTTTGCACCGATGGATCGAAAAATGTCTTCCGCATGAGAGCCGAGCCCTGGATCGATGCCGACGGCGCAGCGGTCGAGGAGATCGTTGCCACCGTCCGGAAATGCCCGTCGGGCGCGCTGAGCTATGCGATCGACGGCGAGGAGGCGACGCCGCCTCCGCGGCCGCCGCAGGTGCTCGTGACCGACAACGGCCCCTATGCGGTGTCGGGCGGCATCGAGCTCATGGGGGTGCCATTCGGCGACGGCGCCTCACGCGAGCACTACACGCTTTGTCGTTGCGGCGCCTCGCGCAACAAGCCCTTCTGCGACGGCAGCCACTGGCGGGTCGAGTTCCGCGACCCGTAGCCGGCCGTCAGCCCTTGACGAAGGCGTGGCTGACGAAGACCAGGATCACCAGCAGCACGATGCCGAGCCCGAAGCTCCAGGCGATGAGCCGCTTCTCGATCGGCAGCAGCGGCTCGTAGGCCATCTTGCGGATTTCTTCGCCGACTCTCGGTTGTTCCATTGTGTCCCTCCGCTTGATCAGCCGGTCGCGAGCGGCGGCTTCACGCCGCCGTAGAAGAGCCAGGCTATGAGCAGGCCCACCCAGATGATGAAGCCAAACAGGCACAGCACGTAGACTGCGGCCAGCTTGCCGATGCCCTCTTCCCAGAGCTTGCGGAAATTGGTCATCACGCCGATGGTGAAAAAGGTGAGCACGAAGAAGATGCCGCGGAACGTGTTCGCCTCGCCCATCGCCGCCTTCACTTTCGCCATCAGTGCGGGCGTGGCGCCCAGCGCGATGAGCAGAATCAGGGCGAAGGTGACGACATAGCCGATCACGAATTTCGGAAAGCGCTCCCAGATCTCGCGCGCCTGCGCGCGCTCGCCCGCGCGCTGCTCGATGCGCGTCGTCCAGATGTAGGCGAGCACGAACGCCCAGATGCCGATGAAGATGTCGATGAACACCTTTACCGTCGCCGCAGTGCCGAGCACCCAGCCTTTCGCGTAGTTCACGCCTTCGGCGGCGGCGTTCGCGAGGATGAACGATTCGGTGATCGCGCCGCTCGCCACCGCCGCGCCGTCGGTCTTCACCGATAGCGCCATCCAGGCGCCGGCGACCAGCGGCTCGTGAGAAAGGAATGCCTGCGCGAGGAACGGCAGGATCAGCAGCTCAACCACCGCGAAGATGACCACCAGCGAGGACACCATGACCGCGACCACCGGCCGCGCGCGGATCGCGGCTGCCGTGGCGATGGCCGCAGACACACCGCATACCGAGATGCCGGAAGCGAGCGGCGCCGCCCACTCGCGGCTGAAGCCGAACCAGGTGCGCGCCACGTAATACACCACCGACCAGAAGATGAGATACGCGACGATGATCGCGGCGAGGCCGAGGAACATGAGCGAGGTGGCGAGGGACAGCTTCTCCGCGGCCGTGACGCCGAGGAAGCCGCCCAGCAGCACGATGGCGATCTTGATGTAGAGCTCCGGGCGCACGGCCTCCTTCATCCACTGGGCGAAGGCGGGCATGAAGTTGCCCACGAAAAGACCGGCAAGCAGCGCCACGATGAAGCCGCCTTCGGCAGTAAGCCGCAACGACCAGCCGATGCCGAACTTCTTCATGTCGGCCGGCGTATTGACCGCGAAGCTCGCCCAGCTGCCGACGATCCAGCAGACATAGGCGACCCAGAAGACCGCGGTAAAGCCGAGCGCGAAGCGCGCGACGTTCGCCTTGAGCGCCGCTGCGCCGGCGCTCAGCACGACCAGCAGCGCGACGTAGGTGGCGATCAGCGCGCCGACGCCGCCAATGCCGGCATAGGTCTTCGACGCGCTGCCCAGCGCCTTGGAGAGCTCGGTCCACACTTGGGTGCTCACCACCCAGCCCAGCAGGTCCGCGCCCGCGAGCAGGCCTAGCGACAGCACGAAGATCAGCAGGCCGATCCAGAGCGACAGCCAGTCCTCGCTGATGCCTTGCGGTTTGCCGTTCATACGCCCCTCCCTGCGGCGGCTGTTATCGAGTCGCCGGCATCCTAGCGCAGGCTGCCGTGCGGTGCGAGCGGGGACTTTAGTATGCTGCGCGCTCTCCCGTGCGCGTCCGCGGCTCCCTGTTCTACGGCTGGGTCATCGTCGCGGTGGCGTTCGTCACCATGGCGATCGGCGTCAACGCGCGTACCGCATTCTCGCTCCTCTTTCCGCCGATCGTCGACGAGTTCGGCTGGGATCGCGCGGCTACCGCCGGCGCGTTCTCCTTCGGCTTCATCCTCGCCGCGGTGCTGAGCCCGCTGCTCGGACGATGGATGGACCGCTTCGGGCCGCGCGTCGTGATCGAAGCGGGCGTCGCTTGCGTGGCACTCGGGCTGTTCGCGGCGAGGTACATCTCGGCGCCGTGGCAGCTTTACGCGACGCTCGGCGTGCTGGTCGGCGCGGGCTCCGTGTGCCTGTCTTACACCGGGCAGGCGTGCTATCTGCCGAACTGGTTCGTGCGCCAGCGCGGGCTCGCCATGAGCATCGCGTTTTCGGGCGTCGGCATCGGCTCGATCGTGCTGTTCCCGGCGCTGCAAGGAGTCATCGACGGGTTTGGCTGGCGCAGCGCCTGCACCGCGCTCGCGATCGTCGTGCTGGTGGTGCTCGCGCCGCTCAATCTGCTCCTGCGCCGGCGGCCGCAGGAGCTCGGCCTGCATCCTGATGGCGACGCAGCCGCGCCGCCGCGGCCGCCCGCGCAAACCGCGCCGGGCGGTGAAGACTGGACGCTCGGCGCCGCGATCCGAACGCCGCTCTTCTGGTGGCTCGCGCTCGCTTATGCGAGCGGCCTCTATGCCTGGTACGCGGTGCAGGTGCACCAGACGCGCTACCTGCTCGAAGTGGGGTTCAGCGGCCGGCAG
>DASQIG010000378.1:0-2255 GCA_035631735.1 Burkholderiales bacterium
CGCACCGAGACCCTCGGCGTGCACGTCGACGGTGAATTCCCAGTTGCCCGGCTCGATGTTGTCCGCCGCGGCGAGCGCCGGCGCGAAGAGCACGGCGAGTAGCAATTTGCGCATGTTCAATCCTCGTCGAGGTGCTGTGAAAGGCGGTGGAGCACGGTTTCGCGGCCGAGGAGCTCGAGCACGGCGTCGATCGACGGCGTCTGCGTGCGC
Organism: Burkholderiales bacterium; assembly: GCA_035631735.1. Lineage (GTDB taxonomy): Bacteria > Pseudomonadota > Gammaproteobacteria > Burkholderiales > SG8-39 > SCGC-AG-212-J23. The sequence continues at coordinate 211 of DASQIG010000378.1, forward strand.
CCGGTGACGAGGCGCCTGAGCGGCATCGCAAGCTGCGGCATCTTCAGTCCGCTCGACTTCACCACGTCCTTGATCGTCTCGCCAAGCGCGGCGCGGTCCCAGCGCGTCGTGGAAAGGCGTGCCTTGAGCATGCGCAGCGCTTTGCCGACGCTTTCGTCCCAGTCGGGCGTGCCCGGGTTCACTTCGACCTCGTAAAACAGCATCGCCTCGTCCGCGAGCTGCGCCAGGGTGGCGGCGCGGTCCTTGAGGAGCGCGATCACGCGGGGCAGCGGCGGACCGCCCCCGGGCTGGGCGCCGCGCGCGCGCAGCATCGGCTCGACGAGCTCGGCGAGCCGCGCGTCGGGCGCGCTCTTGATGTACTGCTGGTTGAGCCAGGCGAGCTTCTCGGGGTTGAACTGCGCGGGCGAGCGCGACACGTGTGCGAGGTCGAACCACTCGACGAATTGGCTGCGCGAAAAGATTTCGTCGTCGCCATGCGACCAGCCGAGGCGCGCGAGATAGTTCACCAGCGCTTCCGGGAGATAGCCGTCGTCGCGGTACTGCATGACGCTCACCGCGCCGTGACGCTTGGAGAGGCGCTCGCCGTCGGCGCCGAGGATCATCGGCACGTGGCCGAACTGGGGTAGTGGCGCGCGTAGCGCGTGGAAGATGTGGATCTGCCGCGGCGTGTTGTTGACATGGTCGTCGCCGCGGATGACATGCGTGATGTTCATGTCGAGATCGTCGACCACCACGCCGTAGTTGTACGTCGGCACGCCGTCGGCGCGCAGGATGACGAGATCGTCGAGTTCGGCGTTCGGGAACTCGATCGGCCCCTTCACGAGGTCGTGCCAGCCGACCGTTCCCTCCTCGGGCGTGCGGAAGCGGATCACTGGCGGCCGATCGGCAGGCGGCACGAGCCCGCGTGCCCTGGCGCGCTCGGGCCGCCAGCGGCCGTCGTAGCGCGGCTTCTCGCCGCGCGCGCGCTGCTCGGCGCGCAGCTGGTCCAGCTCTTCCTTCGTCGCCCAGCAGCGATAGGCGTTGCCTTCGGCGATGAGGCGATCGGCGACTTCCTTGTAGCGTGCAAGGCGCTGCATCTGGAAGAACGGGCCCTCGTCCCAGTCGATGCCGAGCCAGCGCATGCCGTCGACGATCGCCGCGACCGAGGCTTGCGTCGAGCGCTCGAGATCCGTGTCCTCGACGCGCAGGATGAACTGCCCGCCGTGGTGGCGAGCGTAGGCCCACGAGAAGAGCGCGGTGCGCGCGCCGCCGATGTGCAGATAGCCGGTGGGGCTCGGCGCGAACCGGGTACGAACAGCCATGAGTGGCCGATTCTAATTCGGTACTAAGTACGTAATAGTTATTTCGTACTTAGTACGGAATTCGGCTCAGTCGGCGCCGCCGTCTACCGCGTAGCGCTGCGCGCGCCAGCGCAGCATGCCTCCGGAGAGATTCGCGACTTTCTCGAAGCCGCACTTGCCGAGGATCACGGTGGCCTGCGCGGAGCGCGCGCCCGATCGGCACACGGTGACCGTGGGGGCGGTTTTCGTGAGCTCGTTAGCGCGCGCGTTGAGCGCGCCGAGCGGGATGAGGCGCGCGCCAGGCACATGGCCGAGCGGTCCGTTGTACTCATCGGGCTCGCGCACATCGATGATCTGCACGTCGCGCAGGTGCTCCTCCAGCCAGTGCGGCTGCACTTCCCAGATGCCGGCGAAGGTGTAGGTGAGCGGCGCCCAGTCAGGGTCCAGGGTCGTCACCTTCTCGGGCCGACCGCATTTCAGGTTCGCGGGCACCGCGATGTCCATCTGCTTCGGATGCGCGAGCCCGAGATGGGTCATGTAGCCGACGAAGTCGTTCTCGCCGATCGATTCGGCAAGCCGCGGGTTGTAGAGCTTCTCCTCGCCCACGCTCGTCACGGTGAGGCCGCGATAGTCGTGACCGGGATAGACCAGGCAGCGATCGGGGAGCGTGAAGATCTGGCTGCGCACCGAGCGGTAGAGCGTGCGCGCGTCGCCGTTCTGGAAGTCGGTGCGGCCGCAGCCGCGGATGAAAAGCGCATCGCCGGT
>DASQIG010000379.1:0-8615 GCA_035631735.1 Burkholderiales bacterium
CCCAACGAAGACTACTTCGCCCGCCAGGCGATCCTCGAGCAGGACGCCGAGGCAGCGCGCAAGCGCTACGAGGCGGCGATGGGGCGCTGGAACGACTTGAAGTAGGCGGGCCGAGTACCATCGCGGGCCGTGCGGCCCGCTTTGCCAGCGCTCCTCGTTGGCGCGACCTGCATCGCGCTTTCGCCGATCTTCGTGCGTATCGCCGATGTCGGTCCCACGGCGAGCGCCTTCTGGCGCGTGGCGCTTGCAGCGCCCCTGCTGTGGCCGCTCGTCCTCGCGGCGCCGCGCGCGCAAGCGGCACGGCCAAGCGCCGCGCTGCTGGTTGCCGCGGGTTTCGCATTTGCCGGCGACCTCGCGTTCTGGCACTGGTCGATCCGCTTCACCTCGGTCGCGAACTCGACGCTGCTCGCGAACCTCGCCTCGCTGTTCGTCACGCTGGCGATGTGGCTCTTCTGGCGCCAGCGCCCGGGCACCATGTTCCTGCTCGGGCTGGCAGCTGCGCTCGCCGGCGTAGTGATGCTGGTGCAGGCGAGCCTCGCCTTCTCTTCGACTGCGCTCCTTGGCGACGCGCTCGGCGTAGTGACGGCCGTTTTCTACGCCGGCTACCTGCTCGCGGTGAAGGAGCTGCGCGATCGCGGCGCGCGCACCGTCGAGCTGATGGCGATCACGACCACGGTCACCGCGCTTTTCCTGCTGCCGGTGGCGCTCGGCTCGGGCGAAGCCTTGCTGCCGCAGAGCCCGCTGGGCTGGCTCAAGCTCGTCGGACTCGCGTGGATTTCGCATTGCGCTGGGCAGGGGCTCATCGCCTACTCGCTCGCGCACCTGCCCGCGGCGTTCTCCTCGGTGAGCCTGCTGTTCCAGCCCGTGATGGCGGCGGCATTCGGCTGGCTGCTGCTGAGCGAGCCGCTCGGGCCGCTGCAGATACTGGGCGGCCTGGTCGTGCTCGCCGGCATTTACCTCGCGCGGCGCGGCTCGAGCTAGACGACCACCGCCTCTGGCTCGCGGGCCCCGGCTTCGATGCAGCCGATCTCGTAGACCAGTTCGCCCTCCTGCTTCAGCAAGGTCGTGGCCCTCGGCGCCTGGTCGGCCGAGACGACGACCACCATGCCGATGCCGCAGTTGAACACGCGCAACATCTCGTCCTCGGTGACGCTGCCGGCGTGCTGCAGCCACTTGAAGATCTCGGGGCGCGGCCAGCTGGACTTCTTTAGGACCGCCTTCGTGCCTTTGGGCAAGATGCGCGGCACGTTGCCGACGAGCCCGCCGCCGGTAATGTGCGCCAGGCCTTTCACCGGCAGCGAAGCGGCGAGCTTGAGCAGCGCTTTTACATAGATGCGTGTCGGCTCCATCAGCGAATCGGCGAGATCCGAGCTGAGAGGGTCCTCGCCGATGATGCGGCGGATGAGCGAGTAGCCATTCGAGTGGGCGCCGCTCGAGGCGAGGCCGAGCACCACATCGCCCGGCGCGATCGAGCGCCCGTCGATGATGCGCTCCCTCTCGACCACGCCGACGCAGAATCCGGCGAGGTCGTACTCCCCCGGGACAAAGGCCTTGGGATGCTCCGCGGTCTCGCCCCCGACCAGCGCACAGCCGGCCATCTCGCAGCCCGCGGCGATGCCCTTTATCACCTCCGTGGCGACGCGCACATCCAGTCGTTCGCAAACGTAATAGTCGAGGAAGAACAGCGGCTCCGCGCCTTGTACCACGACGTCGTTGGCACACATGGCGACCAGATCGATACCGATCGTGTCATGGCGGTTGAGCGCAAGTGCAAGCTTCAGCTTCGTGCCAACGCCGTCCGTGCCCGAGACCAGCACCGGCTGGCGGTATTTCTCCGGGATTTCGCACAAGGCGCCGAAGCCGCCGATGCCGGCGAGCACTTCGGGCCGCAAAGTCTTGCGCGCGTAAGGCTTGATGGCCTCGACCAGCGCATCGCCCGCCTCGATGTCGACGCCGGCGTCGCGGTAGGAAAGACCGTTCGACATGCTAGAGTCCAAAATTCTACGTGATGCAGCAGCTCCCCCTCGCGATTTCGCCGCGCCCGGAGCCCGCGTTCGACAATTTCGTTCCCGGGCCCAATGCCGAAGCGCTCGCGCGCGTGCGCCAACTCGCCGCCGGCACCCTTGGCGAGCGTATCGTCTACCTGTGGGGCGAAGGCGGCAGCGGGCGCAGCCATCTGCTCGCCGCGGCGGCAGGCGCGCGCCCGGCGCTGGTCGTCGCCGATGACGTGCAGCGGCTGGGTGCCGCCGAGCAGCACGCGCTCTTCGTAGCGATCAACGAGGCGCGCGAGGGCGGTCCCGCGGTGCTCGCAGCAGGCGATCAGCCGCCGGCGTCGCTTGCGCTGCGTCCCGACCTCAGAAGCCGGCTCGCCTGGGGTCTCGTCTACCAGCTGCTGCCGCTGAGCGACGCCGACAAGGCCCGACACTTGAAAGCGCTTGCCGGCGCTCGCGGCCTGTTGCTTTCTGACGATGTCGCGGCGTATCTGCTGGCACGGCTGCCACGCGACATGGCGAGCCTCCAGGCGGTCATGGAAGTCCTTGATCGCTATTCACTTATGCGCCAGCGCGCGCTCACGCTGCCGCTTGTTCGCGAGGCTCTTGCGGAGGAAATCCTTGGTGGACAGGCGCGCGGCCGCTGAGTAGATTCGTCGCATGCTCGCGCTCGGTCGCGTCTGCCTCATCGCCGGCCTGGTTGTCGCCGCCTCCGCCTTTGGGCAATCCGGGCTGCGCCTGCCCGAGCGCGGCGAGCCCGGCCTCGATCCGAGCTTCGCGCGCGGCTGGCTCGCCCCGGAATACGACCGGTTCGGCTTTGCCGCCTACCAGTGGCGCGATGCCTACGGCTTCGCACCGACCCCTCGCATGCGGTGGTCCTACGCATTCGGGGAACGTGCAAGCCTCAGCATGTCGTACGCCAATCTGCGCGACTCCGACTTCGAGCCGCGGCCGTTGTCGGTTTTCGGCCGCTACTGGCTGTCCCCCGACTGGGCGCTTAGCGCCGAGTCGCTCTCCCGCGACCCGACGGGCCTCTTCCGCCTGCAGGATTTCCGCATCGGCGTGCAGCGCCGATTCTGACTCTCTCATCGCAGTTAAACTCCGGGCGCCCGCATGCGCCTGGCGCTCTTCGACCTCGACAACACGCTGCTCAGCGGCGACAGCGACTACGAGTGGGGCCAGTTCCTCGTCGACCATGGCGTGCTCGATCGCGAGTCCTACGAAGCGCAGAACCGCGCGTACTACGAGCAATACGTCGCAGGTACGCTCGATATCCATGAATACCTCGGCTTCGCCTTGCGCCCCCTCGCCGCGCACGCGGCCGAGGACCTGGAACGCTGGCACGCCGAATTCATGCGGCTACGCATCCTGCCGATGATCACGGCGGCGGCGCGAGCGCTGGTGCGGCGGCATCTCACCGCCGGCGACCTTTGCGCCATCATTACGGCGACCAACAGCTTCGTGACCGAGCCCATCGCCCGCGCGTTCGGCGTAAAGCACCTCATCGCCACGGAGCCGGAGGTACGTGATGGCCGCTTTACCGGCAGAGTCGCCGGCACGCCGTGCTTTCGCGAGGGCAAGCTCGAGCGCCTCGAGCAATGGCTCGCGGCACTCGGCCACGAGCTGCGCGACTTCGAGCAGAGCACCTTCTACAGCGATTCGCACAACGACCTGCCGCTCCTTGAGCGTGTCACGCGTCCGGTGGCCGTCGACCCCGACGAGGCGCTTGCCGGCGAGGCCGCGCGGCGCGGATGGCCGGTGATGTCGTTGCGCCGGTAGAATGCCCGCCCGCGAATGATCAAGCGGTTCATCCGGCGCGTGCTCGGGCTTGCCGACGAGCAGATGGAGCGGGTCGCACGGGGCGAGCACGGTCTCGCGCGCCAGGCGATCAGCCCGGCCGCTGCCAAGGTATGCGCCGTGCTGCGCGAGTCGGGTTTCCAGGCCTACGTGGTGGGCGGCGCGGTGCGCGACCTGCTGCTCGGCATCGTGCCGCAGGACTTCGACATCGCCACCGACGCCCGACCCGAGCAGGTGAAGCCGCTTTTTCGCCGCGCGCTCATCATCGGCCGGCGCTTCCGGCTGGTGCACGTGATGATGAGCGCCGAAACCGTCGAAGTGTCGACCTTTCGCGCCGCCGATCCCGACACGGCCGAGAAGGACGAGCACGGGCGCGTGCTGCGCGATAACGTCTTCGGCACCCAGGCCGAAGACGCCCGCCGGCGCGACTTCACCGTGAACGCGCTTTACTACGACCCGGCCACCGAGGAAGTGGTCGACTTCCACGGCGGCCTCGCCGACCTGAAAAAGCGCGTGCTGCGCGTAATCGGCGAACCCGAGACGCGCTACCGCGAGGACCCGGTGCGCATGCTGCGCGCGGTGCGCCTTGCAGCAAAGCTCGGGCTCACGCTCGACCCGGCGACGCGCGAGCCGATCCGTCGGCTCGCGCCACTGATGGAAAGAGTGCCGCCGGCGCGGCTCTTCGACGAGATGCTGAAGCTGCTGCTGTCCGGCCACGCGAGCGCCTGCCTGCGGCAGTTGCGCGAGGTCGGGCTGCATAAGGGGCTGCTGCCGCTGCTCGACGTGATCCTCGAGCAGCCGCTCGGCGAGCGCTTCGTCACCCTGGCGCTCGCGCAGACCGACGAACGCGTGCTCGCCGGGCGGCCGGTATCGCCGGCGTTTCTGTTCGCGGCGCTTCTCTGGCACGAGGTGCTCGCCGCATGGAAAGCGCGCGAACGGCGTGGCGAGCGCGCCATCGCGGCGCTCGAAAACGCCATGGACGAGGTGCTCGACACGCAGTGCGCGAAGCTCGCCATTACGCGCAAGCTCACCGCCACGATGCGCGAGATCTGGAGCATGCAGCCGCGCTTCGAGGTACGCTCGGGGAGCCGCCCCTACCGCCTGGTCGAATCGCCGCGCTTTCGCATGGCGTACGATTTTCTGGCCCTGCGTGCGGCGAGCGGCGAAGTGCCGGCCGAGCTCGAGGCCTGGTGGCGCGCCTTCCAGGCGGCCGATGCCGAGTCGCGCAAAGCGATGCTCCTGCCCGAAACCGGCCCGCGCAAGCGCCGCCGGCGCCGCCGGCGCAAGAAGCAGCCGGCCGCGCCCGCGACGGCCCCGGCGTGACGCTCGCCTATATCGGCATCGGATCCAACCTGGAAGACCCGCAAGCACAGGTCGAGCATGCCTTCGACGAGCTCGCGCGGCTGCCGCGCACGCGCCTGAGCGCGCGCTCGTCGCTCTACCGCAGCGCCCCGGTGGGCTATGCGGCGCAGCCTGACTTCATCAACGCCGTTGCCGAGATCGACACCGAGCTCGCGGCGCACGAACTGCTGGCCGAGCTTCAGTCGATCGAGGCGCGCCATGGGCGCCGGCGCAGCTTCGCCAACGCCCCGCGCACGCTCGACCTGGACCTGCTTCTCTACGGCGACGCGCGCATCGACGAGCCGCAGCTGGTGGTGCCGCATCCGCGAATGCACGAACGCGCCTTCGTGCTGCGGCCGCTCGTGGAGATTGCGCCGCACGCCACCATCCCAGGCCGTGGCACCGCGGCGGCGTGCCTTGCCAGGCGTGCGGACCAGAGCGTCGAAAGGATCCGCTGATGCAGTTGTCCGTCGTCGGCACGTGTGCGCTGCTGCTCGTCGCCTCGAACGTCTTCATGACCTTCGCCTGGTATGCGCACCTGAAGAACCTGGCAACGGCGCCCTGGTGGATCGCGGCGCTCGCGAGCTGGGGGATCGCCCTTTTCGAGTACCTGCTGCAGGTGCCGGCGAACCGCGTCGGCTACGCGCAACTGTCGCTGCCGCAGCTCAAGATCATGCAGGAAGCGATCACGCTTACCGTGTTCGTGCCTTTTGCCGTGCTCTACATGAAGCAGCCGATCAAGCTCGACTATCTGTGGGCGTCGCTGTGCATCGTCGGCGCGGTTTACTTCGTGTTCCGTGGATAGATTCCGATACCTGGTGGTCGAAGGGCCGATCGGCGCCGGCAAGACCAGCCTCGCGCGGCGGCTCGCCTCGCGCCTCGCGACCGACCTGCTGCTCGAGCAGCCTGAGGAGAACCCGTTCCTCGCGCGCTTCTACCACGACATGGCGCGCTATGCGCTGCCGACGCAGCTTTTCTTTCTGTTCCAGCGCGCGCGCCTGGTCGAGCCGCTCGCCCAGCCCGACATGTTCGGCCGGCCGCTGGTCGCCGACTTCCTGCTCGACAAGGATCCGCTTTTCGCGCGCATCACGCTGTCGGCGGACGAGCTGGCGCTCTACCAGAAGATCTATGAGGCGCTGCGCCCGCGCTCGCCGGCGCCTGATCTCGTCGTCTACCTGCAGGCACAGCCGGCGACGCTGATCGAGCGTGTGCGCCGGCGCGCGCGGGCCTACGAGAGGCCGCTGAGCGAGGAGTATCTTGCGCTCCTCGTCGAGAGCTATGCGCGGTTCTTCTATCATTACAACGCCGCACCGGTGCTCATCGTCAACTCGGAGAACCTCAACTTCGTCGAGCGCGAAGCCGATTTCGAACTGCTGGTGTCGCGGCTGCGCGCGATGAAGAGCCGGCGGGAGTTCTTCAACCTCGGCTGATGCAAACCGTGCACGACATCGGCGAGCTGCGCCGCGCGCTGCGCACCCTTGGGCCGGTCGCGTTCGTGCCGACCATGGGCAATCTGCATGAAGGGCACCTTTCGCTCGTGCGTCTCGCGCAGCGCGAAGCGCGCGCCGTGGTGGTGAGTATCTTCGTGAACCGGCTGCAGTTCTTGGCGGGAGAGGACTTCGAGCGCTACCCGCGCACCGTGGAGCGCGATCGGCGCATGCTCGAAGCTGAGGGCGTGGCGCTGTTGTTCGCGCCGGACGAGCGGCTGCTGTACCCCGAGCCGCAAACCTATGTCGTCCAGCCGCCCCCGCTCGGCGCAGAGCTCGAAGGTCGCTTCCGGCCGGGCTTCTTCGAGGGGGTGAGCACGGTGGTGCTGAAGCTCTTCAACTGCGTCCAGCCAAGCGTCGCGGTGTTCGGCAAGAAGGACTACCAGCAGCTCGTCATCGTGCGCGGCATGGTGAGACAGTTTGATATACCGACCGCGCTCGTCGCCGGCGAAACCGTACGCGAGCCCGACGGGCTCGCCATGAGCTCGCGAAACGGTTACCTCTCGCCTGACGAGCGTGCCGAGGCCCCCCGGCTGCACCGCGTACTCGCCGCCGTAGCCGGCGGCCTGGCGCCCGCCGGGGGGATGCGCGAGCTCGCCGAGGCGGGCTGGCGGCCCGACTACATCGAAGTACGCCGCCGGCACGACCTTGCGCCGTCCCAGGCGGGCGATACCGAGCTCATCGTGCTCGGTGCCGCCAGGCTTGGCAGCACGCGACTCATTGACAACGTGGAGTTTTAGGTCGGGTAGGGCTCGAAGGTCATCGACTCGACCGGGCACCCCAGCGTTTTTGCCAGTTTGTCCATTGTCTCGTCGGTGATCGGCAGCGGCTGGAACTCGGCATCGCCGCCCTTGGAGCTGATGAAGGCCTTCGCCGCCGCCTCGGTGTTCCAGGTCACCACCGGATCCGGACTCACGCCAGGCAGCTGCCGGCAGATCGGAAAGCCGTCGGACTTGTAGACGATCGCGTACATGTGCCCCCTCGGCGCCGCAAATTTAACCGATGTGCCCGTAAGGCAACAAGGCGGCGTATCGGGGAGGCCCTGATTGCTGGCTCAGGTAGGGGGGCGTTAAATCCGTCACGGGAGGCCGTGGCGGGCTTCATCCTGCCGCGGCCTAGGCGATTGAGCCCCTACCCGCGGGGCGTTTCTATCGGGGAGACGCAAATGAGCAACATGAACGACGCAATGGGCCTGCGCATGCGCTACGGCAGTAGCAACGGCCAGTTCGATACCGAGTACGACCCGACCAGCGCAACGGTATGGGGCTTCATGAATCCGAAGGGCAATCCCTGCTTCAGCCTCGCGCTGCTCAAGGAAATCCGCGAGCACGACGCGGCGCTGCAGGTAAACGGCGGCGTCATCACCGTCGAAGGCGAAAGCTATCCGGTGCGTTATTACGTCGGCGCCTCGCGCGCGCCACGCGCCTACAACCTCGGCGGCGACCTGGGCCTCTTCACGCTGCTCATCAAGGCTCGCGACCGCACCGCGCTCGCCCGCTATGCCGAAAAGTGCATCGATAACCTCCATGCGCGCATCACGCACTATGGCAGTCCGACGCTCACCACCGTCTCGCTCGTGCAGGGCGATGCGCTCGGCGGCGGCTTCGAGTGCGCTTTGAGCTCCGACGTCATCGTGGCCGAGGAGAGCGCCCAGATGGGCCTGCCGGAGATCATGTTCAACCTTTTTCCGGGAATGGGCGCCTACCAGCTGCTTACGCGGCGTATCGGCGTGCGCGGCGCCGAGCAGTTGATCCTTTCGGGCCGCGTGCTGCCGGCGCGCAAGCTCCACGAGATGGGCGTGGTCGACGTGCTGGCGAAAGACGGCCAGGGTGAAAGCGCGGTGCAGCAGTGGATCGCAAATAACCGCCGCCGGCAGAACGGCATGCAGGCCGTGTTCGGCCTGCGGCAGCTTTGCAACCCGATCAGCCGCCAGGAGCTCGACGCGGTGGCCGAAAGCTGGGTCGATGCAGCGCTGCGGCTCACTGACCGCGACCTGCGG
>DASQIG010000380.1:0-2066 GCA_035631735.1 Burkholderiales bacterium
ATCGCAGCGGCATGAAGACGGCGGCCGAGTTCGCCAGGACGTCTCTCGAAAATACGGTGCGCCTGCAGCAGAAGCAGCTCGACATGATGCGCAACATCCTCGACGAGAGCTCGCGCTCCACCGATCGCCTGGGTCAGGCGCGGAGCATCGAAGAGCTGGTCGGCATGCAATCGCAGCTCGCCGGGACGCAGCTGCAGCGCATCGCGGAGTTCTGGACCAGCGCCTGGCAGATCGCGGCCGAGAACCAGAAGGCGGTGATCGAGCAGTGGCAGTCGCAGATCGGCCGCACTAGCGAGGCGATGCGCGAGACCACGCGCGGCTCCGAGGACACGGCGCAGGTGGCGGCGCAGCAGATTTCGCGCGCCTCCGGGTCGCCGCACCGCAAGAGCGCCTGACCCCATCCCCAGCAGCTATCATGGGGGATGAAGAATTCCGACGTTCCCATGATGGCGCTGCGGCGAGCAGTGCAGATCTGCGGCGGGATCGACTCGCTGGGCGACGCGCTCAGCGTGTCGACCGAGACGCTCGAGCGGATGCGGACAGGCGAGGAGCCGGTGCCGCAACCGCTCTTCACGCAGATCGTGGGGCTGCTCCTCGAAGCCACGGCGACGCGGCAGGGCAAGCGCACGCCCGACTCCAACGAAGGCGGGCGGAGAAGTCGCAACTAGTGAAGAACTGCATCACGCCGCCTTGCCGCCCAGGGCGTACCAATCGACGCGCCGCGTGCCGATCATTGCGGCAGTAAGCAAGGCGAAGAGCAGGATCGAGCCGCCGAGCAACGCGTAATCCTCGGCCTGCAGCAGCGCGTAGAGCATTCCGTACAGCCCGGCGAGCGCCGCGCCGAACGCCAGTCCCAGCGGCGCGCTGCGCATCACGCGGAGCAGGTAAACCGTGATGACGCCGACGCACGCGGCCGTCGCGACCGCATACGCCGCGCCGAAGGCGATGTGCTCGGAGAGCGCGACGAGGAGCAGGAAGAACATGGCCAGCGCCAGGCCCACCAGCGTGTACTGCACCGGATGGATGGCGAGCCGCCGCAGCAGCTCGAGCAGCATGAACGCGGCGAAGGTGAGGCCGAGGAAGAGGAAGCCGTACTTCGATGCGCGCTCGAGGCTCTGGTAGAGGCCCACGGGCTCGATGAAGCTCACGGCGATCGCCTCCTTCATGCGGCTGCACGGGAAGGCGCAGCTTGCGGCCTCGGCGCCGGCGGCAGCGTAGCGCGAGACTTTCCAGCTCGCGCGGAAGCCGCTGGCGTCGATCTCGTGCCGCGCGGGCAGGTAGCGTCCCTGGAAGGAAGGATGCGGCCAGTCGGCGCGCATCGCCACGGTCGTGTCGGCGCCGAGCGGCGCGAGCGCGAAGGCTTCGGAGCCGCCGAGCTCCAGCGTCATGGAAAAGGCGAGCGTGCCGCCCTTCGCAATGTCGTGGTGCTCGAGCGGCGCGTGCAGGCCGCCGGCAAGAGAGGCGTCGCCCGTGCCGGGAGCGAAGGCGTAGGCGCGGCCGTCGACCTTTACGGCGGGCGCGGCGCGGATGCCGAGCGGATCGGCGACGCCGAGGACGAGGCGCGGCGTGTCCCACTTGTATCTGCTGGTGCCGTCCTCGAGCGTCGCGCGCGCGGCAATGGCGATCGTGCCGGTGGCGGCAAGGCGCGCGGTGTAGAGGCGCGCCTTGTATATGCCGCGCGCCTTCTCGCCGATGTCGGCGTCCACCGTCCAATCGATCGCTGCCGCCGGGTAGCGCAGGACCTGCGCTTCCATGTACTCGTTGCGCGTCTCGCGCACCTTGCCGTCTACCGTCTCGCGCTTCACCACGGTCCAGCGGCGCTCGTAGGGAATGGCGAGATAAGGCCCGGCGACGCTCTGGCGCTTGCCCCAGCCCTCCGCGATGCCGGCGATCGCCTCGTTCGCGCGGTGCTGACGCTCGGCGACGAGGTTCTGGATCATCGTGACGGGGACCATGAGGACGAGCGCGAGGGCGATGACGAGGAGCGCTTTCACGAACAGGGAGCGGTTCATGCGCGCAGTGTGGCGGCCGCGGATGGCAAAGCGCGGGCGGGATGCGGGCGAATT
>DASQIG010000381.1:0-8032 GCA_035631735.1 Burkholderiales bacterium
TCTACCGCGATCCAAAGTCGCTCACCGGCTGGAACAACGCGGTGTTCCCCAACGTCGGCATGCCGCATGCCCTGTGGTCGCTGCAGGGACAGCGCGGCCTGGAGGTGGCGGCACAAAAGGAAGGCGGCCACGCTGCCGTGCAGTACAAGTGGTCGGAGATCTCGAAAGGAACGCAGACTCCCGCGGAGTACGACGCCACCGTGCGCGACCTCGTCAATTTCCTCGTGTACGTCGCCGAGCCCTCCGGCATCGAGCGCCGGCCGATCGGCATCGTGGTGCTGTTCGTGCTCGGCGTGCTGTTTGTCTTTGCCTACTTGCTGAAGAAGGAATACTGGAAGGACGTGAAGTAACTGCGGGCGCGCCGCGCCCGGTCTGCGGAGCCGCAACCAAGCCATGATGCAACTTTATTCGGGCACCACCTGCCCATTCAGCCATCGCTGCCGCTTCGTGCTTTACGAGAAGGGCATGGATTTCCAGGTCATCGACGTGGATCTCTATAACAAGCCCGAAGACATCGCGGTGATGAACCCGTACAACCGGCTGCCCGTGCTGGTCGAGCGCGATCTCATCCTGTACGAGTCGAACATCATCAACGAGTACATCGACGAGCGCTTCCCGCATCCGCAGCTGATGCCCGCCGATCCAGTGATGCGCGCGCGGGCGCGGCTGATGCTCTTCAACATGGAAGTGGAGCTGTTCTCGCAGATCGAGGCGCTCGAATCGGGCAAGGAGAAGCAGGTCGAGCGCGCGCGCCAGCACGTGACCGATCGGCTTATCGAGCTCGCCCCGGTGTTCACCAAGACCAAGCACATGCTGGGCGACGACTTCACCATGCTGGACGTGGCGATCGCGCCGCTCCTCTGGCGCCTCGACCACTACGGCATCAAGCTCGGCAAGACGGCCGCCCCGCTGATGAAGTACGCCGAGCGTATATTCTCCCGGCCGGCGTTCATCGAGGCCCTCACGCCTTCGGAAAAAGTGATGCGCAAGTAATGAAGGAAATACCGACCAAGCCGTACGTGCTGCGCGCGCTCTTCGAGTGGTGCGTGGACAACGGCTACACCCCGCATCTTGCGGTGAAGGTCGACTCGCGCACGCAAGTGCCGCCCGAATACGTGAAAGGCGGCGAGATCACCCTCAACATCAGCCCCAATGCCGTGCACAAGCTGCAGATGGGCAACGAGCTGATCGAGTTTTCGGCGCGCTTCGGCGGCGTTGCGCGACAGATTTCGGTTCCCGTGACCAACGTCTACGCGCTGTACGCGCGCGAGACCGGCCACGGCATGACCTTCGACGTAGAGGGCGCGAAGCCCGCCGTGCAGACCAAAGGCGAGACCGAGTCGGTCTCTGCCAACAGCAAGCCGCCGGCGGCCTTGCCCGCGCCTTCGAGCTCCGAGCCACCGAAGAAGCCCGGGGGCGGCAAGCCGACCCTGCGCCGCATCAAGTAAGGCGCATAATTTCGTTTGCCGAAGCCGGCTTAGCTCAGTTGGTAGAGCAGCGGTTTTGTAAACCGTTGGTCGGCGGTTCGATTCCGTCAGCCGGCACCACCCCCAGTCGTCAAAGTTTTTCAACTCCATACCCAAGCCGCTCGCGCTAGCGGATAGTGGGCCCCCCATGGCGAGCGATTGCATCTACCGGCGGACCGTAGCGGGCCAGAGCGCGTGGGATAGCGGCGCACCGCTGGCCGCTCCCTTGCTCCGCGTCTTGAGCCTGATTGAGGCGGAGATGCACTCGCATATCCTGCGCCGGCTGCTGCGCCATCATGCGGAAAGCGCCGTTGCGGACTGGATTTCGCAGCTCGAGAAACTCGGTCTGGTCGAAGCGGTTCCCAGCCACCTCGAGCACGACCTCGACTTCACCGGCAGCCTCGACCTGCGGAACGACCTGCGGAAATAAGAAAGCCCGCCGAAGCGGGCTTTTATTTGGTGGTCTAGCGCGCGTTACAGCGGCTTGATGTTCGCTGCCTGCAGTCCCTTGGGGCCACGGCGCACTTCGAATTCGACTTTCTGGCCTTCCTTGAGCGTCTTGAAGCCGCTCATCTGGATCGCGGTGTGATGCGCGAACAGATCCTCACCGCCGTCGCTCGGCGTGATGAAGCCAAAGCCTTTGGAGTCGTTGAACCACTTAACCGTACCGGTTGCCATCTACGCATTCCTATTTGCGAAATGCCGCGACGTATCCGGGCGCGACGAAGCCGGGCATGACGATCAAGGAAGGGAACTGAGTGCCGCTACTGACGGGTGCAAATCCGCTGCCTGAAAATCACTGCGAGCCGCAGTATACCACCCGCGGCGGCGCCGTCGGCGCTCCGCTGGGGCTAGGCAAGCCGCGCGGCTCCGCACGGGACTAACATGCGCGCCATGACCGACCTCTCCGCCATCGTCAGCGCCGCCTTCTGGCGCGTGAACCCGCCCGATGCGGACCCCGTCGAGACGCGCGAATGGCTCGACGCATTCGACGCGCTCGTGCAATCCGAGGGCCGCGAGCGTGCCACCTTCCTGCTGCGCAAGCTCCTCGACCATGCGCGGGCGCGGCGCGTGCCGCTGCCGCCGGTGCTCAACACGCCGTACAAGAACTCCATTGCGCTCGCCGACCAGCCGCAATTCCCGGGCAATCTCGACCTCGAGAGCCGCATCTCGGCGATGGTGCGCTGGAACGCGCTCGCCATGGTCGTGCGTGCTAACCGCGCGTACCCCGAGCTCGGCGGCCACATTGCGAGCTATGCCTCGGCGGCCGATCTCTTCGAAGTGGGCTTCAACCATTTCTTCCGCGCCGGCCTGGCCGGAGACCTGGTCTATTTCCAGCCCCATTCGGCTCCGGGGATCTACGCCCGTGCATTCCTCGAGGGGCGCCTGCCGGAGGAGCGCTTGGCCAATTACCGGCGCGAGACGGCCGGCAAAGGACTGAGCTCCTATTGCCATCCGTTTCTGATGCCGGAGTTCTGGCAGTTCCCGACCGGTTCGATGGGCATTGGGCCGATCCACGCCGTCTACCAGGCGCGCTTCATGCGCTACCTCGAGCACCGCGGCCTTCTCGAGACCGCCCGACGCAAAGTCTGGGCCTTCGTCGGCGACGGCGAGATGGATGAGCCGGAATCGCTCGCCGGCCTCTCGCTCGCCTCGCGCGAGGGATTGGACAACCTGATCTTCGTCGTTAACTGCAATCTCCAGCGGCTCGATGGCCCGGTGCGCGGCAATGGCTCGATCGTGCAAGAGCTGGAAGGCCTTTTCGCCGGCGCCGGCTGGAACGTGCTCAAGCTCCTCTGGGGCTCGGATTGGGATGCGCTCTTCGCGCGCGACCAGGAAGGCATCCTGCTCAAGCGCCTGCACGAGACGGTCGACGGTGAATTCCAGATGTATGCGGCCACCGACGGGCGCTTCAACCGCGAGCACTTCTTCAACAAGTACCCGGAGCTGCGCGATCTCATCGCCGGCATGAGCGACGAGGACATCGATCGGCTGCACCGCGGCGGCCATGACCCGGTCAAGATCTACGCCGCCTACCGCGCGGCGCTGGAGCACCAGGGGCAGCCGAGCGTGATTCTTGCCCAGACGAAGAAAGGCTACGGCATGGGCCACTGGGGCCAGGGCAAGATGGGCACGCACCAGCAGAAGAAGCTCGACGACGACGCGCTGCGCGAGTTTCGCGATCGCTTCGCGGTCCCGCTCTCGGACGACGATGTGGCGCAGCTTCGCTTCCTGCACCCGGAGGCGGACAGCCTGGAGATGAAGTACCTGCACGCCCGGCGGCAGGCGCTCGGCGGCTATATACCGGCGCGCAGCAGCCAGGCGCCGAAACTCGCCGTGCCGGCGCTGCAGCTCGCACCGCGCACCCAGTCGACCACGATGGCGTTCGTGCAGCTGCTCGCGCAGCTGATGAAGGATCCGACCATCGGCAAGCGCGTCGTGCCGATCGTCGCCGACGAGGCGCGCACCTTCGGCATGCAGACGCTCTTTCGCCAGTTCGGCATCTACTCGTCGCTCGGGCAGCTCTACGAGCCCGAGGATCACGAGGAGCTGCTCTATTACCGCGAGGCGCAGGACGGCCAGATCCTCGAGGAGGGGATCACGGAGGCGGGCGCGATCTCCTCATGGGTCGCGGCCGCCACCGCCTACTCGGCGCACGCCACGCCGATGCTGCCGTTCTACATCTACTACTCCATGTTCGGCTTCCAGCGCGTTGGCGACCTGGTCTGGGCAGCCGCCGACTCACGCGCCCGCGGCTTCCTGGTCGGCGGCACGGCGGGCCGCACGACCCTCGCGGGCGAAGGGCTGCAGCACCAGGATGGCTCCTCGCATCTCGCCGCCTCCACGATTCCCAACTGCCGCGCATACGACCCGTGCTTCGGCTACGAGCTCGCCGCCATCATCGAGGACGGCGCACGCCGCATGCTCGAGGCGCAGGAGGACCTCTTCTACTACATCAGCGTCGCCAACGAGAACTATGCGCACCCGAGCGCGCCCGCCGACGCTGCCGAGGGCATCCGGCGCGGCATGTATCGGCTGCGCGAGGGAGCGCAGCTCCAATTGCTCGGCTCGGGCCCGATTCTGCGCGAAGTAATTGCCGCGGCCGAGCTGCTGGCAAAGGATTGGAGCCTGTCCGCCGGCGTGTGGAGCGTCACCTCGTTCACCGAGCTACGGCGCGACGGCATGCACGCCGAGCGCGCGCGGCGCTACGGCACTACGGCAACGAGCTGGGTCGAGCAATGCCTCGGGCCTGCGCAAGGCCCGGTGATCGCGGCGAGCGACTACGTACGCGCGGTAGCCGATCTCATCCGGCCCTATGTGCCGCGCCAGTACGTCGCGCTCGGTACCGACGGTTTCGGCCGCAGCGATACGCGCGCAGCGCTGCGCGCCTTCTTCGAAGTCGACGCCAGGCACATCTGTATCGCCGCGCTGGCGGCGCTCGACCAGCGCCTAGCGGCCGCCGCCCTGGACCGGTATGGGATCGACGCCCTGGCGCGGCCCCCCTGGGAGCGGTAGCGGCGCGGAGTCCGGCGCCGGTGCCGGTGCCTGCCGCTCGCTGAAGACCTCGGCATCGCGCTCACGCGCCTGCGCCTGACGCTCATCGGGGCGTATCGGCAGGTGTGCCTGATCGCGGGCGGTGTCCGGGCCGCGGAGCGCCGGGTGCGCGAACTCGGCGGACTGGCGATCGCGTTGGATGAGCTCGCGCTGTATCGCGTCCGCCGGCGGGTCGGCGTGCGCGACGCCGAGGAGAGCGGCGAGCGCCGCGAACGCCGGGCGCCTCACTGCACTTCCGCTTCGTGCCGCGCTCGGATCGAGGTGGCGAAATCGAGTACTTCCTGCGCGAGCACCACACGGTCATCGATCGAGCGCATGATGGTCGGCAGCGCCACCGCCTCGATGCCGAGCGAGCGCACGCTTTCCGCGAGCGCGGCATCCTCGAGGTCGAGCACGAAGCCGTCGATGATGCGCAGGTACTCGCCGGCGACCGAGCGCGCCGAGAGCTCGCGGCCGAGCTCGCGCATCATCTTGCCCGCCGAGCCCCGCAGCGCCCGGCCGCCCACGATCGGCGTAACCGCGACCACCGGCACGCCGCGCCGGCGCAGCAGCCGCTTCATGCCGTCGATCTCGAGGATCGGCCGGATCGCGTGGTACGGATTGGCAGGACCGATCACCACCGCTTCGAGCTCCGTCGCATGCAGCGCATCGAGCACCTCGTCGGGAATGCGCGCGAAGTCCGCGCCGGCGTACTGGAAGCCGCGCACCGGCGGTTCGCAGCCGAGCTGGGTGAAGTAGTCGTGGAACGTGATCGCGCCGTCGTCGGTGAGCACATGGGTGCGCACGCGGTCATCGCTCATCGGCAGCACGCGCGCGCTGATGCCGAGATGCCGGCAGAAGTCGAGCGTGATGTCGGTGAGCCGCCGCTCGTTGGCAAGCCCTTCGGCGCGCAGCAGCGGCGCAGCGAGCGAACGGTCGCCGTGCACCGGCCGGTCGGGACCGCCGAGCCTTCTTACCATGGCGTGCACGGCGTGGCTCTCGCTCTCCGGCTCCCAGCCGGCGCTTGGCGACGCCATGCCGGCGAGCGTGTAAAGCATCGTGTCGATATCGGGCGAGAACGCCAGCCCGAGATGCTCGTAATCGTCGCCGGTGTTGACGATCACGGTGAGCGCATCGCGGCGCAGGCGGTACATTCCGTCGGCGAGCTTCGCGCCGCCGACCTGGCCTGCGAGTACGACCACGCTACCCATGCGGCCATTCTAGCCGCGAAGCACAAGCACCGTGCCCACGCTGACGACGAGAGCGCCGAGCACCCGCGCGGCCGTCAACGCTTCACCGAGGGCAAGGGCGCCCCAGAGCACGCCGAAGAGCGGAATCAGATACGTGACCGTCAGCGCGCCGGTCGCGCCGATATCGGCGATCAGGCGGAAATAGAGAACGTATGCGACGGCGCCGCACACCACGCCAAGGGCGAGCATCGCGCCCGCAATGCCGGGCGTGACGTTTGCAGGGGGCGCGATGGCAAGCAGCGGCAGGAGCAGCACGCCGCCGGCGAGTTGCGTGCCGACGGCCATGCCACGCGCCGTGCCGCCTTGCCCCCAACGCTTGAGCACGATCCCGGTCAACGCATAGCACAGCGCGGCGCCGAGCGCCGCAGCGATCGACAGCCAGCGCGTGCTTGCCTCGGGGCCGGAGACGATCGCCACGCCGGCCATACCGGCCGCAAGGCCCGCCAGTCGCTTTATCGTCAGCGGCTCGCGCAGCGCGACGGCGCCGAGCAGCGCGGCCCACATCGGCGAAGTGGCGTTGAGCACGGCGAGCAGCCCGACCGAGAGCTCGAGCGCCGCGTACGCATAGAGGAGGAAAGGAGCGGCCGAATTGAGTGCGCCGATGGCCAGGTACTCGCGCCAGCGCAGCCGCCATTGCGCATCGAAGCCGGTGACCGTGTAGTAGATGACGAGCGCCGCACCCGCGATCAGCATGCGCAGGTCGGCAGTCGCCACCGGCCCGATCACCGGGGCGGCGATACGGATGAAGAGGAACGAGGCGCCCCAGATCGCCGCGAGCGAAATCAGCCGCGCCGCGTCCGCGGCAGTCACTTACGCCGGCGCTTCTCGATCTCGAGCAGGCGCTTCTTCACCGGCAGCCCCCACGCGTATCCGCCGAGGCCGCCATCGACGCGCACCGCGCGGTGACAAGGCACGACCAGCGCCACCGGGTTCGCGCCGCACGCGCTGCCGACGGCGCGCACCGCCCGCGGCGCACCGATTTGCCGCGCGATCGCGCTATAGGTGCGCGTCTCGCCGCGCGGAATGCGCCGCAACGCCTCCCACACGCGGCGCTGGAACACCGTGCCGCGGATGTCGAGCGGCACGCGCGCCAGGCTGCCTTCTCCGGCGACGAAGGCGCGAACCCTCGATTGCAGCTCGGGCAGCGCCTCCTCCATGACCTCGGCGGCGCTGAACTCCTCGGCGAGCAAGCCCTTGAGCCGCTCGCCATCGGCGCCGAGCTTCACCGCGCAGACGCCGTTCTCCGTAGTGGCCACGAGCACGACGCCGAGCGAGGTGGCAAACGTGCAATAGCGGATCGACTGGCCCTTGCCGCGGGCGCGATAGGCGCGCGCCTGCATGCCCAGATGCGGCTTCTCGTAGAAGCGGGACACCGAGCCGTAGCCCGCCTCGAACACGGCATCGGCGACGCGGCTGCCGTTGTGCAGCGACGCTTTCACCGACTCGAGCCGGTGCGCCTCCTGATAGTCGCGCGGCGACACGCCGAAAGCCTCCTTGAAGCGTCGCTGCAAGTGGAACGGGCTCGCTCCAACCGCCTGCGCGAGCTGCGTCAGGGTCACGCGCTCGCCGCGGCGGCGATCGAGGTACGACTTGGCCTTTTCTAGCACTGCTTCCATGTGGGCAATGTAACCCCAGCGGCGGCCCCGTTCTATCCGCTTCTTGCTTAGCCGGCCATCGTGAGGCCGCCCGACACGCTGATCACTTGCCCGGTGATGAACGCCGCTTCGTCGGAGGCGAGAAAGGCCACCATGCCCGGGATGTCCTCGGGCTGGCCCACGCGCT
>DASQIG010000382.1:0-1604 GCA_035631735.1 Burkholderiales bacterium
CTGCTTTTTATTCCGCTCGGCGCATCCGCGACCATCTATCAGTGGACCGACGAGACGGGACACATCGTATTGGGCAACCAGGTGCCTGAGACCGCGCGCAACGTGCGCGCGGTGATGAAAGAGGACGCGGCGCCCGCCAACCGCAATCGCGAGCTCGAGGAGCGCATCGCGCGCCTCGAGCGCCAGGTGCAGGCGATGCAGGTTGCGCCGGCTCCCGCACCCTATCCTGTCGCGCCGGCACCCTATCCTGCCGCGCCGCCGGCCGATTACTACGGCGGCGCGCCGTACTACCCCGCGATGTATCCGCCGCCGCCCTATTACCCTTACGGCTACGGCTATCCTTTGGGCGTCGTCAGGATCGGGCGGCCGGCGCGCTTTGGCGTATCGCCGCGCTTCGCCTCGCGGCCATTTACTTCGTTCCACCACGCCGGGTTCCACCGGCGCTAGTGAATTCCCACGGCGGCACGGCCTTGTCGTCGGCCCACAGGCCGATGCGCCGCAGCCGCGCGTAAGTCTCCAGCTCGTAGAGCGGCGAGGTCGGCTTGGTCGCCTGCGGCGATGCCCACGCCATGCCGCGCCTGAGCTGCTCGGCGCTGGCATCCTTGTCCGCGCAGCGCACGTAACCGATATAGCGACTGCCCTGGCGCTCCTGCCAGTCGACCGTGGCGGCTTTGCGATAGCACAGCGCTGCGAGCGAGCGGCCCGCTTCGACCCAGAAGGGCTGGTTGCGCTCCGGCGCGTCGATTTCGGCGAGGCGCACGATGTAGCGCTTGCTCGCCGCGTCCTCGACGACCAGCGTGTCGCCGTCGATGACCTTCACCACGGTGCCGGCGAGCGTATCGGCGAGTGCGGCTTGCGACGCGAGTAGCGAGAGCAACGCGAGCCAGCGCATAAGCGAAGTTTACGTCTTCAGGCGATAGCCGGTCTTGAAAACCCACCCGATCGCGGCGAGGCAGGCGGCGAGGAACAGCGCGGTCACCGCGAGGCTCACGCCGACATGCACATCCGCGATCTCGAAGAAGCTCCAGCGGAAGCCGCTGATCAGGTACACGACCGGGTTGAACAGCGCCACCGTCTGCCAGGCCGGCGGCAGCACATCGATCGAATAGAACGTGCCGCCGAGGAAGGTGAGCGGCGTGATGATGAGCATCGGCACGAACTGCAGCTGCTCGAAGCCGTCGGCCCAGATGCCGATGATGAAGCCGAGCAGGCTGAAGGTCACGGCGGTGAGGACCAGGAACCCGGCCATCCACAGCGGGTGATCGATGCGCAGCGGGACGAAGAAGAACGCGGTGGCGAGGATCACCAGGCCGAGAATGATCGACTTGGTCGCCGCCGCCCCGACGTAGCCGATCACGATCTCGAACGCCGAGATGGGCGCCGACAGCAGCTCGTAGATCGTGCCGATGAACTTCGGGAAGTAGATGCCGAAGGCGGCGTTGGTCACGCTTTGCGTGAGCAAGGTCAGCATGATCAGGCCCGGGACGATGAACGCGCCGTACTGCACGCCCTCGATCTGCGAGATGCGCGTGCCCATCGCCGCGCCGAACACCACGAAGTAGAGCGCGGTGGTGATCACCGGCGCGACGATGCTCTGCACCAGC
>DASQIG010000383.1:0-4393 GCA_035631735.1 Burkholderiales bacterium
AGCGTGCCGTTCTGGTAGTCGCGGATCGCCTCTTCGATCTCTTCGCGCGTGTTCATCACGAAGGGACCGTACTGCACTACCGGCTCGCGCAGCGGCCGGCCGGCGAGGAGCAGGAAGCGCGCGCCTTGCGCACCGGCTTTCACCTGCACGTCGCCCTCGGGGCTGAACACCGCGGCGCTGTGCTCGGGGATGCCTTCCAGCGCGCCCTCGTACACGTAGGCGAAGGCGTTGTAGCCATCCTTCACCGCGTGCTTGAACGTCGCACCGGCCGGCAAGTGGACGTCGAAATACGTCGCATCGGTCGCACCCGCACTCACCGCGGCGCGCGTGGCGTCATACTCGCCGGCGATGACGCGCACCTTGCCGCCACCCGCCAACGCCACTTCGGGGATGTCCGCCGCCTCGAGGTCGCGGTAGCTCGCCGGCTTCATCTTGTCCTTCGCCGGCAGGTTGATCCAGAGCTGGAAGCCGCGCATGCGGCCGCGGTCCTGCTGCGGCATCTCCGAATGGATGATGCCGCGCCCGGCCGTCATCCATTGCACGCCGCCCGACTTCAGGTTGCCTTTGTTCCCCAGATGGTCCTCGTGCAGCATGTGTCCATCGAGGATGTAGGTCACCGTCTCGAAGCCGCGATGCGGATGCGCGGGGAAGCCGGCGATATAGTCGGCGGCGTCGTCCGACGAGAACTCGTCCAGCATGAGGAAGGGATCGAGCCGCGCGTAGTGCGACTGTCCGAGGCTTCTGCGCAGCTTCACGCCCGCGCCGTCGGAGGCGGGGATCGACTGGATGATTCGCTGTACGGTGCGCGTTGTCATGGTCTTCCTAAGATGGGGGCAATTATCCAGTGCTTCAACCTAGCTGCGCGCCAGGGCGAGGCGCCCGGTGCCGTGGGCGACGACGTGCAGTAACCCGCCGAACATCGCGACGTTCTTGAAGAACATGACCGTCTGCACCAGCGCCTGCTCGGCGGGTGCCGCCCAGAATGCATGGAAGACGAGCGTGGCGACGACGATGAAGGCGGCAAGCAGCGCCGCGGCGATCTTCGCCCGATAGCCGACGGCGAGAAGAATGCCGCCGCCCAACTCGACGAGGCCGGCCGCATAGACCAGCAGGCCGGACAACGGGACTCCCTGCGCTTGCATGTACTGCGCGGTGCCGGCGGTATGGAGGAAGAGCTTGTCCGCGCCGGACCATACGAAGATGAAAGCCAAAGCGACACGCGCGAGGAGGTCTACGACATCGGTCAGCCGGCCGGCAGGCACGCCTGCATTGACGGTGGCAGTGATTTGCATGGTCATCTCCCTAGGCGGCGAAGGCCGGCGCGTCGCGGCGAGCGCGGTGGCTATCGATTTGTGCGTGCGCCTTGCTCAGGCTCGCTTCCTTGCTTTGCGGGCTGACGGCGAGTCCTTCGGCGTAGATGAACTCGATGTCGGTCATGCCGAGGAAGCCGAGGAACTCGCGCACATAGCCCGTCTGCGTGTCCTTCGGCGTGCCGGCATAGAGGCCGCCGCGCGCCGCGAACACGTAGACCTGCTTCCCGGTCAGCAGACCCACGGGCCCCTTCTCGGTGTAGCTGAAGGTCACGCCGGCGCGCGCGATGTGGTCGAAGTAGGACTTGAGCGTCGACGGGATGCCGAAGTTGTACATCGGCAGGCCGATCACCACGACGTCGGCCTCCTTGAGCTCCCGGATGAGGGCGTCGGAGTGGCCGATGACCGCGGCCTGCTCGGCGGTGCGCGCTTCCGGCTTCGCGAGGAAAGCACCGAAGCGGGCGGCGTCGAGGTGCGGAATGGGCTCGGCCGCGAGGTCGCGCACGACGACCTTGCCGCGTGGATTGGCCTTGCGCCATTGCTCGACGAAGCGGTTGGCGAGCTGGCTCGATTGGCCGTTGTCCGAAAAGATGCTGGAGCGGATCTGGAGGAGCGTTTTCATTGGTGGTTCCCTTTCAGTTAGAGGCGTCCTTGTTTGCGTAGCTCTCGACCGATGCGCGTGATCCCGGCCTCGCCGCGCTCGAGCGCTTCTGCGCTGGTGTGCACGGAGTAGTAGCCCAGGACGAGCGGATGCGGATGCTTGGGCGCCGAGCCGAAGACGAACGATGTGTCGCCTCTCGCCTGGAGCTCGATGGCGGCGGACGACTGCTCGAACACAACGAGCTCGCCGGCGCCGATCGCGTCCGGCGCGCGCAGCGCGCCGCGGTCGATGGCGAGCCATGCCACGTCGTGGCTGGGCGGAGGCGCGTAGTCCCAGCGCTCTCCTGCCTTGAGCTGCACGTGGAAATAGTTGATGCCGGCGGTGCCAGGAATGACGCTGCGGGCGCGCCCATACTCGCCGAGCACGACCCGCACCGGGCCTTCCTGCTGCACGCCTTCCGGCGCGATGTAATGGCTCTCGGCCGGTGCAAGCTCCTCGGCACGCGGCAGCGCGATCCACAGCTGGAAGCCGCGCAGCGCATCGCCGGGCAGCGCGCCGCCGTCATGCCACACGCCGCCGCCGGCTTTCATCCATTCGAAGCCGCCGGTGCCGACCGAGCCTTGCTTGCCCGTGCTGTCCTCGTAGCGCATGGCGCCGCCGAGCACGACCGTCAGCGTGGCGATGCCGGAATGCGGATGGATGCCGAAGAGCGGCTTGCCCGTGTATTGCACTTCGGCGCGGTCGAGAAAGACGAACGGCTTGATGCGCTCGCCGATGTCCGAGGGGCTGACGAGGCGCGTAATCGAGCCGTGGCTGTGCCCGGAGGTGCGCAGCGCTATGCCACGCGGCGCGGTGGCGATTTGCGGTCTCGTTTTCACTAGCGTTTCCATGGCGGCCAATATTGCATTGAGCCGGTCGATAAAAAAGCGCAAAATCTCGCCCATACCTATCTGACCAGTCGATATGTCGGCCCCAAGAATCACGCTGGATCAATGGGCTGCGCTGGCTGCGGTCGTCGAGGCCGGCGGCTACGCCAAGGCCGCGGAGACCCTCCACAAGAGCCAGTCTTCGGTGACCTATGCCGTGCAGCAGCTCGAGTCGCAGCTCGGCGTGAAGGCGTTCGAGATCAAGGGGCGCAAGGCCGTGTTGACGCCTGCGGGACAACTGCTCCATCGGCGCGCGCGCGTGCTGCTCGACGAGGCCGCGAGCATCGAGAAGGCGGCGAAGAGCGCCTCCGCCGGCTGGGAGGCCGAGATCCGCATCGCCGGCGAGATCGTCTTTCCGGCGTGGCTGCTGCTGAGGTGCTTCGACAAGCTGAACGCCGAGAGCCCGCACACGCGTATCGAATACTTCGAGTCGGTGATCGCCGGCACGAACGAGCTGCTGCTCGCGGGGCGGGTCGACCTCGCGATCACCGCGAGCATCCCGCAAGGATTCGACGGAACGCTGCTCATGCCGCTGCGCATGCTGCTGGTCGCGCATCCGGAGCATCCGCTGCACAAGCTCGGCCGGCCGCTGACGATGCGCGACCTGCGGGCGCACCGCCAGCTCGTGGTGCGCGAGACCGGCGAGCTGCGTCCTACCAAGACATGGATCGAGGCCACCCAGCGCTGGACCGTGAGCCACACATCGACGGCGATCTTCGCCGCGTCGATGGGCTACGGTTACGGGTGGTATCCGGAAGAGCGGATCCGCGGGGAGCTACAGCGCGGCGCGCTCAAGCTGCTGCCGCTGCGCGACGGCGCCGAGCGGGTCGGCCAGTTCTATCTGGTGTTCGCCGATCGCGAGAACGCGGGACCGGGCACGCTGCGCCTCGGCGAGATCATCCACGAGATGGTGAAGAAGGAATGCGCTAGCGCGGCCGCCGGAACCACTTCGTGAATCAGCCGCTATCGGTTCGCGCGCGCAAGGTGCGGTCGGCGAGCATGGCGAGGCCGGCGCCGAGCAGCTGCGCCGCAATGAAAGCTGGGATATTTGCCATGCCGATACCGGTGAACGTGCCGGTGAAGCCGCGCGCCAGCGTGACCGCCGGGTTGGCGAAGGACGTCGAGGCGGTGAACCAATACGCGGCCGCGATGTAGCTGCCCACGGCGAACGGGGCGGCCCTCGCGGATTTGCGGTCGAGCGACAGCACCAGGAATACCAGCCCGAACGTCGCCACCACCTCGCTGAACCACTGGCCGGGGCTGCTACGCGCTGTCTGCGACGCTTGCACCAGGGGCAGGTCGAACATGCCATGTGCGGCGCGATGGCGCGGCGCGGGAATCCCGTGCGTGCTGCGAGCGCCAGCGTGACGACGGGATTGAAGTGCGCGCCCGAGCGGCGCGCGAAGGCGATGATGAGGGCGATCAGCGCGAAACCGGTCGCGAGCGAGTTGGCGAGCAGAACGATCGCCACGTTTCCCCCGGCGAGCCGCTCGCCCATGATGCCCGAGCCGACGACGGCGGCGAGCAGCAGCGCGGTGCCGACGGCCTCAGCGGCC
>DASQIG010000384.1:0-1552 GCA_035631735.1 Burkholderiales bacterium
GGCATTCGCCCGGTGGACAACAGGCCGGCCGATGATCAGAAGCGCACGGTCGATGTCGCGCAGGCGTTCGCCAACGGCGCCGACTACATCGTGGTCGGCCGCCCGATCCGCCAGGCCGCCGATCCGCGCGCCGCGGCCGAGGCGATGCAGAAGACGATTGCGACTATTTTCGCGGCGTAGCGAGCAGCTCCTGCAGCAGCCGCTCGAGGTGCGAGTGGATCGGGAGCTGCACGCCATGGAAGAGCACCTGCTCGCCGCGCGTGACGCGAATAGTGGGAAAGTTCTCCACCTCGAGGTCGCCGACTTCGTCAGCCTGGTCCTCGATGTCGATCCAGCGGAATTGCACGCCGGGAAATTTCTCCCGCAGGGCAAGAAAGCCCGGGCGGTAGTCGACGCAGGTATCGCACCACTCGGCGCACAAGCAAGAAACGACGACAGCCATGGCTGATTCTATGCACGCGCTCGCCGGCATGGCCGGGCTGGTCGCGCTCGCGTGGCTCGCGAGCGAGGCGCGTCGCGCGGTGCCGTGGCGCGCGGTGGCTGCAGGCATTGTGCTGGAGCTGGCGCTCACGGTGGTCTTTCTGAAAGTGCAAACGATCAAGGATGCGTTCATGGCGGCGAACGACGCGCTGCTGGTGCTCGAGCAGGCGACGCAGGCGGGCACGAGCCTGGTCTTCGGTTATCTCGGCGGCGCGCCGGCGCCGTTCGCGGTGACGGCGCCGCAGGCGACGTTCATCCTCGCGTTCCGCGCGCTGCCGCTGGTGCTGGTGATCAGCGCGCTCTCGGCGCTGCTCTTCTACTGGCGCGTGCTGCCCGCGGTGGTGCGCGCGATTTCGTGGCTGCTCCGGCGCACGATGGGCGTCGGCGGCGTCGTCGGCCTCGCCACCGCGGCGAACGTGTTCGTCGGCATGGTCGAGGCGCCGCTCTTGGTGCGGCCGTATCTCGCGCGGGTCTCGCGCGGCGAGCTCTTCGCGCTGATGGTGCCCGGGATGGCCTCGATCGCCGGCACGGTGCTTTTTCTCTACGCGAGCATCCTGCGCCCGGTGCTGCCGGACGCCGTGGCGCATCTCCTGATCGCGTCGGTGCTGTCGGCGCCGGCGGCGCTCGCGATGTCATTTGTCATGGTACCGCCGCGCGGCGAGCCGGCCGGCGGCGAGCTGGAGCTGCGCTCGGAAGCGAGCGGCAGCATGGATGCGATCACGCGCGGCACGCTGGACGGCGCTCAGCTGCTCATCAACATCGTGGCGATGCTGATCGTCTTCGTCGCGCTCGTCGCGCTGGTCAATCTGGCGATCGCGCCTTACAGCCTGCAGGGAATACTGGGAGTGTTGCTCGCGCCGCTCGCGTGGCTCTGCGGCGTGCCGTGGAGCGAGGCGCAGGCCGCCGGAGCGCTGCTTGGCACCAAGACGGTCCTGAACGAGCTGGTTGCTTATATCGATCTGTCCAAGGGCGAGCTGTCCGAGCGAAGCCGCCTGCTCATGACATATGCCCTGTGTGGCTTCGCGAATTTCGGCAGCCTCGGCATCATGATCGGCGGACTGGGCACGATGTG
>DASQIG010000385.1:0-6354 GCA_035631735.1 Burkholderiales bacterium
CTGCTGGTGAAACAGGTCTTCGCAGCTATACGCGGACAGGCCGAGCTCGGGAAACAGAACGAGCAGCACCTTCTCGCGCGCGGCGCGCTGCATCAGCTCGAGCGTCCCCGCGACGTTGTGCTCGGGATCAGCCACGCGCACGAGCGGCGTTGCTACCGCCAGCCGCACGAAGCCATGCGCATACGGGTTGAAGAATTGCGTCATGGTGCAATTTTACCGCACCCACCCTATGGTGTTATAAGCCATATATGCGCCTTCTCTTGGAGACCGTACTCCTGCCGGACGCGCTGGTGCGCATCGAACTCGCCGACGATTTCACCTACCGCCTGAGCTACGACGAGCTGGTGGTGTATGAGAACGGTAAGCGCCGGGTGCGCGGGCGCATGCAGCCCTACGAGCTGCGCTCGGTCGAGCAGCTGCGCTACGACTTCGAGCGCGACGTCGAGGCGGTCGGCGGCCGGCTTGGCTAGGCTGCTCGAGCTGCGCATCGGCGATGCGCGCGACGCGCTCGACCGCTTCGAGGCGGCGTGGAACCGGCGCACCGAGGGACGCCGCGCGAAGCCGCTCTACGTGCTGTCGATGGCGGATCTGCCGCTGCTGCTGCGCACGCTGACGCCCGCGCGCTGGGAGCTGCTCGAGCGGCTGCGCGACGCAGGACCGCTCTCGATCTACGAGTTGGCGAAACGCCTCGAGCGCGACTACAAGAACGTGCATACCGACGTCACGGCGCTCGCGAAAATCGAGCTCATCGAGCGCGCCGCCGATGGCCGCGTGTGTCTGGCGTGGGACGTGGTGCGCGCGGAGTTCTGATGGATACACGCCGCTTGGCCGCTTTTGCGCTGCTGGTGCTCGCAAGCCTGCTGTGGTCCGGTAACTGGGTGATCGGCCGCGCGCTGCGCGATGCCTTCGACCCGATCGCGCTCAATTTCTGGCGCTGGCTGGTCGCGGCGCTGGTCCTGGCGCCGTTCGGCATGCGTGAAGCGCTCGTCCGTCGCAGCGTGATTCGCCGGCACATCGGGCTCTTCGCGCTGCTTGCGGCGACGGGCGTCGTCGCCTTTCAGAGCCTGGTCTATCTTGGCCTGCGCACCACCACGGCGATCAATGCCGTGCTGATCAATGCTGCCGGGCCGCTTTTCATGGTCATCTGCTCCTGGATACTGGAGCGAGAGAAGCCCTCATGGCGGCAGATTGGCGGCATGCTCATCTCGTTCGCGGGCGTGCTCACTGTCGTGTCGCGGGGCAGCTGGCAGACGCTGTTGAGCCTCGAGTTCCACCGTGGCGACGCGTGGATATTGATCGCCATGCCGATGTGGGGCCTCTACTCGGTGCT
Source organism: Burkholderiales bacterium (assembly GCA_035631735.1). Taxonomy (GTDB): domain Bacteria; phylum Pseudomonadota; class Gammaproteobacteria; order Burkholderiales; family SG8-39; genus SCGC-AG-212-J23. The sequence continues at coordinate 1,331 of DASQIG010000385.1, forward strand.
GCTGAAACGCGCGCCGGCTGAACTGCGCGGCATCGCCTTCGCCTTCACCATCGCCGTCATCGGCGTCTCGCTGCTGCTTCCCCTCTATGCCGTCGACGCGTGGCGAGAGCCATTTCGTCGTCCGAGCTCGGCGGAGGTCGGCGCCATTCTTTACATCGCGATCGCCGCATCGGTGCTTGCCTTCCTCGCCTGGAATCGCGGCGTGGCAGTCGTCGGCGCCAACGCCGCTGGCTTCACGCTGCCTCTGCTGCCGGCGTTCGGCAGCGTGTTGGCGATCGTGTTTCTCGGCGAAGCGTTTCAGGGTTTCCACGCCGCCGGCTTCGTCATCATCGTGGCGGGCGTCGTGCTCGCGACCTACCGTCGCGGCTGAATCCGCTAGAGCCAGCCGGCCCTGCGGAAGCGCCAGAAAAGAAAGCCGTCGATCGCCGCCATGACGCCCATGACGAGGGGATAGCCGTAGGCCCATTTCAGCTCCGGCATGTGCTGGAAGTTCATGCCGTAGATGCCGACGATCATGGTCGGTACGGCGACCAGAGCGCCGTAGGCTGCCAGGCGCTTGGTGATCTCGGTGTCACTGATCTGCACCAGGCCCAGGTTGACCTGGATCGCCGTCGCCACCGTGTCGCGCGCGCTATCGATCGACTGGTTGAGCCGGACCAGATGGTCGTAGACGTCGCGGAAATACTCCCCCAGGCCCACGCATGCCTGCGGCACGCGCCCGCCGAAGAGCTTGCCGGTGTTTTCGAGAAACGGCCCGGCGGCGTGCTTGAGAGTGGTGAGCTTCTGCTTCACGTAGTAGAGCGACTCGATGTTCGCCCGCGGGTCCTTGGCGGAGAACAGCTGGTGCTCGATCATCTCGAGCTCCGTCTCCACGGCATCGAGTACCGGAAAGTAGCGGTCGGCTACCGCGTCCATCAGCGCATAGAGCACGTAGCCCGAGCCGTTGCGCAGCAGCTCCGGCTCGCGCTCGGCGCGCGCCCGCACGCCGAGGAAGCCCTGCTCGCTGTGCTGGCGCACCGAGAGCACATAGTTGCGGCCGACGAAGATGTCTACCTCGCCGATCTTCAGCTCGTCGCCCACCACCTCGATCGTGTTCACCACAACGAAGAGCAGATCGCCGTACTCCTCGATCTTCGGCCGCTGGTGCCCGTGACGCGCGTCCTCCACGGCGAGCGGGTGCAGGTCGAACTCCTCCTGCATCTCGGTGAGCTCGTCGTCGGTCGCATCGCGCAGCGCCACCCACACGAAGCAGCCCGGCCGCTGCAGGTAGTTCCTGATGTCGCGCTTGTCGATGTCCGCGAGCTTGCGGCCTTCCTCGTAGGCGACGCAGTTGATCAGCATGTCGGGTCGCGATGGTAACCCGATAGAATCGGCGATTCGCAAAAGTTGATCTGACCCCATGCCGGACATCAGCCGCCGGGCCGCGAGCCTCGGCACCGAGAACGCCTTCGTCGTGCTGGCCGAAGTGAACGCGCTCGCGCGCGGGGGCAAGGACATCATCAGCTTCTGCATCGGGCAGCCGGACTTTCCCGCGCCCGACCATGTCCAGGAGGCTGCGATCCGCGCCATCCGGGCGGGCAAGCACGGCTACACGCCGTCGGCTGGCATCGATGAGCTGCGCGAAGCGGCCGCCCGCTACATGGGCGCGATGCGCGGCGGCCTGCCGATCCGGCCGCAGGACGTGGTGGTCGGCGCCGGCGCCAAGCCCTTCATCGCCTACGCCATTCTCTCCGCCACCGACTACGGCGCCGGCGACGAAGTCATCTACCCCAACCCAGGGTTTCCGATCTACGAATCGCAGATCCTCGCGAGCGGCGCGAAACCCGTGCCGATCCACCTGCAAGAGCAGCGCGGCTTTTCCTTCGATCCGGATGAGCTGGCGCGCCGGCTCAACAAGAACACGCGGCTCCTGATCCTCAACTATCCACACAACCCTACCGGCGGCTGCCTGACGAAGCAGGAGCTCGAGCGGATCGCCGCCGTGCTGCAAAAGCACCCGCAGGTGTGGGTCTACGCGGACGAGATCTACTCGCGCCTGGTATATGGGACGAATGAGGTTGGCTCATTCTTTTCGATCGCTCAAGTGCCCGGGATGTACGAGCGCACGATCATCTCGGACGGCGCTTCCAAGACCTGGGCGATGACCGGCTGGCGCATCGGCTTCACTTCGAACCCGCTGCTCGCTCCCGTCTTCACCCGGTGGATCACGAACACCGAGTCCTGCGCCTCGCAGATCAGCCAGTGGGCGGCGGTGGAAGCGATCAACGGGCCGCAGGACGCCGCGCGCGCCATGCGCAGCAGCTTCCTCGAGCGGCGCGACCTCATCGTGCGGCTCTTGAACCAGGTGCCGGGCGTGCAGTGCCAGGTCCCGGGCGGCGCGTTCTATGCCTGGCCGAACGTCACCGAGGCCTGCCGCCTGATCGGCGCGGCCGATTCGGAGGAGTTCCGCAAGCGCCTGCTCGCCGAGGCGGGCGTCGCCGTGCTCGCGGACATCCATTTCGGCAGCCGCGTGCCCGGCGAAGGGCAGCATGTGCGCTTTTCGTACGCCGCCTCCAAGCAGGCGATCGAGGCCGGTGTGCAGCGGATGGCCGATTTCATCCGGAAAAACACCAAGGGGACGGCAAAAGGCCGCCGTAACGGCAGGGAAGCCGCATGATCTGGCGGCCGAGTGTCACGGTCGCCGCGGTGATCGAGCGCGGCGGGCGGTTCCTTTTCGTGCAAGAGCGCATCGACGGGCGGCTCGTGCTCAACCAGCCGGCCGGCCATCTCGACGCGGGCGAGTCGCTGATCGCCGCCTGCCGTCGCGAGGTGCTGGAGGAGACCGCCCACGCCTTCGAGCCGCGCGCGCTGGTCGGGGTCTATCGCTGGCACTACGCGGCGAAGGACGTGACGTTCCTGCGCTTCTGCTTTACTGGCGATGCGTCCGCCCAAGATCCGACGCGAACGTTCGACAAGGAGATCGTGCGGCTGCACTGGCTCACGCCCGCGGAGCTCGAAGCGCGGCGCGCCGAGCACCGCTCGCCGCTGGTGGCGAAGTGCGTCACCGATTTCCTCGCCGGGCGGCGCTTCCCGCTGGAGCTGCTCTCGCCGGAGTTCGCGTGAGGGTAGTGGTCGGCATGTCGGGAGGCGTGGATTCGTCGGTAGCGGCGCTGCTGCTCAAGCGCCAGGGCTACGACGTCGTCGGGCTATTCATGAAGAACTGGGAAGACGACGATACCGACGAGTACTGCTCGACCCGCCAGGACCTGATCGATGCGGCCGCCGCCGCGGACGTGATCGGCGTGGAGCTCGAGGCGGTGAATTTCGCCGCCGAGTACAAGGACCGCGTGTTTGCCGACTTCCTGCGCGAGTACTCTGCCGGGCGCACGCCGAATCCGGATGTGCTGTGTAACGCGGAGATCAAGTTCCGGGCGTTCCTCGACCACGCCATGCGCCTCGGCGCGGCGAAGATCGCCACCGGGCACTACGCCCGGGTGGATACGGCAGACGGGCGTCATCGCCTGCTGCGCGGCAAGGACTCGGGCAAGGACCAGAGCTATTTCCTGCATCGCCTCACACAGGAGCAGCTTGCACGCGTGATGTTCCCGGTCGGCGAGCTCAAGAAGACGGAGGTGCGGCACATCGCGCTCGAGAGCGGCCTGCCGAACCATGCGAAGAAAGACTCGACCGGCATCTGTTTCATCGGCGAACGGCCGTTCCGCGAGTTCCTGAACCGCTACCTGCCGAAAGTGCCCGGTCCGATGGTCGACGCCGAAGGCCGCACCGTCGGCGAGCACATCGGCCTCGCGTTCTACACCATCGGACAGCGCAAAGGCATTGGCATCGGCGGGGCCGGAGAGGCGTGGTACGTCGCCGGCAAGGACCTGACGGCGAACAAGCTGATCGTGGTGCAGGGACATGACCACCCGCTGCTCCTCAGGCGCTCGCTCGCTGCCGATGAGACGAGCTGGGTGGCGGGCGTCGCGCCCACCGAACGATCGCAGCACACCGCCAAAACGCGCTACCGCCAGGCGGATGCCCCCTGCACGCTAGGCCGAGTGTTGGAGAGTGAGATCCGCGTCGACTTCGCTACACCGCAATGGGCGGTGACACCGGGACAATCGGTGGTGCTTTACGACGGCGAAGCTTGCCTCGGCGGCGGGGTGATTACTTAGGCGCCTGCGGCACTGTATCGGCGAACGCCGCGCGCTCCATGAGCTTGCGGTAATGCTGCGCCAGGCCCGTGTACTTGGCGTGCCAGTCGACCTCGCCCGGGCGGCGAAAGTCGAGCCAGCCGAGGCTGCACCCGACCGCGATATCGGCGAGCGAGTAGCGCTCGTTGTGACACCACGGCCGGCCCTCGAGGTCTTTTGCCATGACGGCGAGGCCGCGATGCATGCGCGCCAGCTGCTTGTCGGTCCAGGCCTGGCTGCGCTCGCGCCGCTCGCGCAGCGACTCGTAGCGAACCAGCAACCCCGCGTCGAGCACGCCGTCGGCGAGCGCCTCCCAGCGGCGCACGCCGACCCGGTCGCGCGTCTCGTCCGGGATCAACCGCCCGAGCGGCGAGCGCGCATCGAGGAAGTCGACGATCACACGCGAGTCGTAGAGTGCCGTGCCGTCGTCGAGCACCAGCGTCGGCACCTTGCCGAGCGGATTGTGCGCGTTCACTGGGTTTTCCACCGGCTGCACGTCCACCAGCTCGAGCTCGCATTCGATCTTCTTCTCGGCGAGAACCACGCGCACCTTGCGGGTGTACGGACTGGCGAGCGAGCCGAGCAGTTTCATCCGGAGCGCGCGATTATAGCGGCGACCCGTCGCCGCAGGACGGGCAGCACCTCGCGCTCGAACCACGGGTTCCTGCGCCGCCAGGCGAGATTGCGCCAGCTCGGATGCGGCAGCGGCAGGAATTCGGGCAGGTAGTCGCGGTACGCGCGCACGGTCTCGGTGAGCGAGCTCTTGCGGCGTTCGCCGAGGTAGTGCTTCTGTGCGTACGAGCCGACGAGGAGCGTGAGCTCGATGCGCGGCAGCGCGGCGCGGAACTTAGG
>DASQIG010000386.1:0-1801 GCA_035631735.1 Burkholderiales bacterium
CGTTCCCGCGCAAGCGGGAACCCATGCTCTTCGGACAAGAAACCTGGGCCCCCGCGTTCGCGGGGGAGACAGCTGCCGTCGTTCCCGCGCAAGCGGGAACCCAATAATTGCGACCCTGGGTCCGAATTTACCGGGCTGCGATGAGCGCGAGAGCCAGGAGCGCGAGCTTCGCGTCGCGAAGTTACCGTAGAATCGACGGCTTTCCGCCCGCAGTCCGCCATGTTCGCGCCGAATCTACTTGCCCAGTCCGATCCTGAGCTGTGGAACGCAATTCGCCTGGAGAACCAGCGCCAGGAAGACCACGTCGAGCTGATCGCCTCCGAGAACTATGTGAGCCGCCAGGTGCTGATCGCGCAGGGCAGCCAGCTCACCAACAAGTACGCCGAAGGCTATCCCGGCAAGCGCTACTACGGCGGCTGCGAGTACGTCGACATCGCGGAGTCGATCGCCATCGAGCGCGCGAAGCAGCTGTTCGGCGCGCCGTGGGCGAACGTGCAGCCGCACTCCGGCTCGCAGGCGAACCAGGCGGTATACACGGCTGCGCTCAAGCCGGGCGACACGCTCCTCGGCATGTCGCTCGCGCATGGCGGCCATCTCACGCATGGCTCGCCGGTCAACCTGTCGGGGAAGCTCTACCGCGTCGTCTCCTACGGACTGAACGAGGACGAGGAGATCGATTACGACGCCGCCGAGCGCATCGCGATGGCGGAGCGGCCGAAGCTGATCGTCACCGGCGCCTCCGCCTATGCGCTCGCCATCGACTGGAAGCGCTTCCGCGCCATCGCCGACCAGTGCGGTGCGCTGCTGATGGCGGACATCGCGCACTACGCCGGTCTCATCGCCACCGGGCTCTATCCGTCGCCGATCGGCATCGCCGACTTCGTCACCACCACCACGCACAAGACGCTGCGCGGGCCGCGCGGCGGCATGGTGTTCGGCCTCGCCGAGCAGGAAAAGCCGATCAACAGCGCCATCTTCCCCGGCTTGCAGGGCGGGCCGCTCATGCATGTCATCGCCGCGAAGGCGGTGGCGCTGGGCGAAGCGCTGAAGCCGGAGTTCAAGAACTACCAGCAGCGCGTGCTCGAGAACGCGCGCGCCATGGCCAAAGTGCTCGCCGAGCGCGGCTTGCGGGTCGTCTCCGGGCGGACCGACTGCCACCTGTTTCTCCTGGACCTGCGCGCAAAGCACATCACCGGCAAGGACGCGGAAACGGCGCTCGGACGCGCGCACATCACGGTGAACAAGAACGCCATCCCGAACGATCCGCAGAAGCCGGCCATCACGAGCGGCATCCGCATCGGCAGCCCGGCGATGACGACGCGCGGCTTCCGCCGCTCCGAGGCCGAGGAGCTCGCCGAGCTGATCGCCGACGTGCTCGACAACCCGCAGGAGAACGCGAACCTCGAGCGCGTCGCCGGCGAAGTCAAGGCGCTCTGCGCCCGCTTCCCGGTCTATGCCTGACCAAATTCCGACCCAGGGTCGCAATTCCTAAAACCAAAATCAGGGGCAGACGACGATTTATGTCGTTGGATCGGGCTCGCCGTTCTTCCGCACTGAAATAATTGCGACCCTGGATCGGAATTCGAAGATTTAAAGAAGGGGATCTGATGCGCTGGATGCTGGCCGTGGTGATGGTTGCGCTGGGGAGTGGGGCGGCGGCGCAGGACCGCGCCTGGATCGCGGCGAGCGATCGCTACAGCAACCAGGTGCTGCAGGCGCTGAGCGGCTTTTTTCCGGAGTGGATGTCGGAGGTCGGCCTCGAGCGCTACGACGCCGAGGTGCGCGACCTCAAGCCGCGGCA
>DASQIG010000387.1:0-6210 GCA_035631735.1 Burkholderiales bacterium
TACGACCGGCTGCGGATACTCACGAGCTGCCGCAACATCGCCATGGTGGGCCTCTCGTCCAACCCGTACCAGCCAAGCTCGTTCGCCGGCATCTACCTCCAGGCGAACGGCTACAACATCATCCCGGTGAACCCGTCGCAGGCGGGCAAGACCATCCTCGAGCAGCGGGTCTACGGCCGCGTCGACGAGATCGACAAGCCGGTCGACATCGTCGACGTCTTCCGCCCCGCGGCCGAGGTGCCCGAGATCGCGCGCCAGGCGGTCAAGATCGGCGCCAAGGTGCTCTGGATGCAGCTCGGCGTCATCAGCGAGGAAGGCGCGAGAATCGCGCGCGACGCCGGGCTCGAGGTCGTCATGGACCGCTGCTGCAAGATCGAACACGCACGGTTCTTTGGCGGCCTTCGCGTGATCGGCCTCAGCACCGGCGTGCTCACCTCGCGACTCGCGCTGAAAATCCCCATCTAGTATTTGCGGTGCACCATGTTTCCGTAGGAAACGGCGCGCGCAGCCTTGCGCGCCGGGAAATTCGCAGCGCATGATTCGCCACGAGAGGAGGAGCCCATGGCGAAAAACGCTCGCAGGGATTTTTTTCGTCGCACGGCAGCGCTGACGGGAGGCGCGCTCGCGGCCGCCAGCACGGCGCGCGCGGCGCCGCTCGCGATACCGCCCACCAACGAGGCGCCGGGTCGCATCATCGAGGAAAGCGCCTACGGCGTGCCCTCGAAGTACGAGGCGCATGTGAAGCGCCGGCGCAGCGACGTTCTCAAGAACCGGCAGAACCTGTCCGACTGGAGCATGACGCCGCTCCAGTACCAGCCCGGCATCATTACTCCCAATGGGCTGGTGTTCGAGCGCCATCATGCCGGCACGCCCGACATCGATCCGCGCACCCACCGCGTCGTGATCCACGGCATGGTGAAGCAGCCGCTCGAATTCACCCTGGATGACCTGGTGCGCTATCCGTCGGTGTCGCGCTTTCATTTCCACGAGTGCTCGGGCAACGGCCTCACCGACTGGCTGAAGCCTGCCTCCACGACCGTGCAGCAGACACATGGGCTGCTGTCCGGCGTTCTTTGGACCGGTGTGCCAGCCTCCACCCTGCTGGATGAAGCCGGCGTCGATCCAAAGGGCAAATGGGTGCTGTTCGAAGGCGCGGACGCTTCCGCGCACACGCGCTCCATTCCGCTCGAGAAAGTGCTCGACGATACGCTCATCGTCTACGCGATGAACGGCGAAGCGCTGCGGCCGGAGAACGGCTATCCCGTGCGCGTCGTCATCCCGGGCTGGGAGGGCAACGTCAGCGTGAAGTGGCTGCGCCGGGTCAAGGTGGGCGAGGAGCCCTGGTATTTCCGCAGCGAGACGGCGCGCTACACGGATCCCATGCCCAACGGCAGGTGGCGCAAGTTCAGCATGCTGATGGAGTGCAAGTCCGTCATCACCTCGCCCTCGGGCGGACAACAACTGAAGAAGCCTGGCTACTACGAGATCCGCGGCCTCGCCTGGTCGGGCTCCGGGAAGATTCGCGCGGTCGATGTCTCTACCGACGGCGGCAGAACCTGGCGCGAGGCGATGCTGGAGGAGCCGATCATGGACAAGGCGCTCACGCGCTTCAAGGCCGGCTGGAGCTGGAACGGCGGACCCGCAGTGCTGATGAGCCGCGCGGTCGACAGCACCGGCTACGTGCAGCCGAGCGTGGCGGAGATCCAGAAGGCGCGTGCCATCAGCGGCTTCGTGCAGCACCACAACGGCATCCAGCCGTGGGCGGTAAACGAGAAAGGCGAGGTGCGCAATGCGATCGGCCAGGCTTAGTTGCGCTGTCGCGGCCGCGGCGCTGGCCCTATGGGGCTGCGCGCAGATGCGCGAGCACGTTGGCGCGAAATCCGCGGACGGCATCCCGCTCGGCGCGAGCGGCCCGCATCCGGTGCAGCCGCTGCCGGACAAACCGCGCTTCGGTCACGCGATCGCCGAAAGCGACGTGGCGGCATGGAACATCGATGTGCGCACGAGCGATGGCCAGGGGCTGCCGCCGGGGCACGGCTCGGTCGCCGAAGGCAAGGCGGTCTATCAGGCGAAGTGCGCGTCCTGCCACGGCGCCGAAGCGAAAGGCGGACCGGTGTACGGCACCATGGTCGGCGGCATCGGCTCCTTTACGACCAATACTCGCGTGCTCACGCCGGGCAGCATGTACCCGTATGCGCCGATCCTCTTCGACTACATCCGGCGCGCCATGCCGATGGACAAGCCCCAGTCGCTCACGGCGAACGAGATCTACGCGGTGTCGGCGTACCTCCTCGCGTTGAACGGCCTGGTGCCCGCCGATGCGGTGATGGACGCGGCGAGCATGCCGAAGGTGCAGATGCCCAACCGCGAAGGCTTCATCCTCGACGATCGGCCCGACACCAAGGCGGTGCGGTGCATGACCGACTGCAGGTAAGCGCGCAGCGAGCGCGGAACGGCCGGGCCCGCCCGGCCGTTTCTGTTTCCGGCGGGCACACGTTTCTCGGGGAAACGCGCGCGGCATATCGATAGAGCGCGGCAATCTTGCCGCTCGCGCCGCAGGAAGCAGAGAATAAAAGCGACGGAGGTATTTCATGAGCAAGAGCGAAGCGCAGTGGAACGCGGCGCCGGATTTTCCGACCAGCCATTACGTCGATTCGCGCCTCTATACGGACGAAGCGATCTTCAACGAGGAGAAGGAGAAGCTCTTCAAGCCGGCGTGGATCATCGCCTGCCATGAGTCGGAGCTTGCCGCGCCGGGCGACTACCGGCTGTTCACGCATCCGGCCGGCGTGCCGCTGATCGTGATCCGCGGCGAGGACCAGAAAGTGCGCGCCTTCTACAACATCTGCCCGCACCGCGGCAACACCATCCTCTACGACCCCTCGGGCAACGCCAAGCGCATGACCTGCATCTTTCACCAGTGGTCGTTCGACGCCAACGGCAGCTGCGTCAACATCACGCGCGAGACCGAGGGCTACCAGAAGCGCTTCTCGAAGAAGGACGTCGGGCTGCGCGAGGCGAGGTGCGAAGTCGCCTTCGGCGCGTTCGTGTGGGTGAATCTGCTCGACGATTGCGTGCCGCTGCGCGAATTCGTCGGCGGCGCGCTCGACATCCTCGAGCCCTTCATGCAGCAGCCGCTGGAAGTGTTCCACTTCCACAAGGCGCACATCCGCACCAACTTCAAGCTGTGGCACGACACCAACAGCGAGTTCTACCACGACTACATGCACTACTTTAACCGCATCACCGGCCTGCTCCAGCCCGGCTACTTCGAGAGGAAGTACACGCCATTCCCGAACGGGCACGCGAGCGTCGGCTCGATGCAGATCCAGTACGACAAGTACGAGGGCTCGAAGGAGCGCGCGGTGGGCTGGCCGGGGCTCGCGCGCGGCGGCTGGTACATGGTGGATCTGTTCCCCGGGATGACCTACAACCTGCGCACTTCGGTGATCCGTATCGATACCTCGGTGCCGCTCGGGCCGAACGACGTGCTGATCGAGTTCCGCGGCCTCGGCCTGAAGAGCGACACGGCGGAGGAGCGCGCGCAGCGCATCTTCGACCACAACATGATCTGGGGGCCGTTCGGACGCAACCTGCACGAGGACCTGCTCGGCGTCACCGGCCAGGGACGGGCGCTGCGCAAAGGCACCGGCAGCCGCTGGATTCTCCACGGGCGCGAGGAGAACAGCACGATCCACGACGAGATCGGCATGCGCCACTACTACGCCGAGTGGTCCAGGCACATGGGACGGCCCGCCTACGATCCGTACCGCGAGGGCCGGCCCGGGCCGGCGCGCGCCGCCGCCTGAGCGATGAAAACCGAGCAACGACACGCCATCGAGGAGCTGATCTACCGCTCCTGCCTCGCGCTCGACGCCGGCGAGTTCAAGACCTTTCTCGCGCTGTGCACGCCGGAGTTCCGCTACACGGTGAGCACCTACAGCCCCGAGATCAAGCGCGAGATGGTGTGGCTCGACCATGACCGCAAGGGCATGGAGACGCTGTTCACCAACCTGCCGCGGCATAACAGCGATCACTCGCCGCTCACGCGCCACGCCACCGTCTACACCGTGGAGAGCGATGGCGCCGTCGCGAGAGTGGTGTCGGCGCTGCAGGTCTTTCGCACGCAGCTCGACGGCGGCTCGACGGAGCTGTTCGCGGTCGGACGCTTCCACGACACGGTGGCGCTCGACGGCGAAGCGCCCCGGCTCGCGCGGCGGCTGGTGAGGCTCGATACCCGCCAGCTCGGCTTCGGCAACCACGTGCCCTTCTGAGGCATGCGCATCCAGGTCAACGCCCGCAACCGCGGCTATGACTTCGAGGCGCTTCCCGGCGAGAAGATCCTTTACGCCGGCCTGCGCGCCGGCATCGACCTGCCCTACGAATGCGCCACCGGCACCTGCGGCACCTGCAAAGCGAAGCTGCTGTCGGGACGCGTGCGCGACGGCTGGGCGCAAGCGCCGGGCAAGAAGTTCGTCAAGCCCGCGGCCAACGAATTCCTGATGTGCCAGTGCGAAGCCGAGGAGGCGCTGACGCTCGAAGTCTCCAAGTTCGTCTATCCGGTGGAGACCGGCGCCTGCGTGCCGCAGAAAGCGGTCGCGACGCTGCGCTCGCCAAAGGCGCTGACGCACGATGTCATGGGCTTCGCGCTCGAGTTCGAGCAGCCGTGCGAATTCGACGCCGGCCAGTTCCTCCTGCTCGCGCCCCGCGGCGTCGGCGGGTACCGCGGCTACTCGATGTGCAACTTCGCGCGCGGCGGCCGACGGCTGGATTTCATCGTTAAACGAAAAGCCGATGGCGGTTTTTCCGACTGGCTTTTTGGATCCAACCGCGACAGCGCGCGCCTCGAGACCCTCGGCCCGCTGGGAAAGGCGACCTTCGATCCCGCGCTTGGCAAGAACCTGCTCCTTATCGCCGGCGGCTCCGGTATCGCCGGCATGATGTCGATCCTCGCGCGCGCGCAGGAAGCGCAGTACTTCGAACGGCATCGCGGCTGGCTGTTTTTCGGCATCCGCACCCTGCGCGATGCCTTCTTCCTGGACGAGCTGTCGCGCTACTCCGGGGTGGAGGTCACGGTCGCACTGTCCGAGGAGGCGGCACCGGCGAAGACGCGATGGCCCAAATTGCGCTTCCAGACCGGGCTGGTGCACGAGGTGGCGAAGCGCGCGATGGCCGGGAAGTACCAGGACGTGCGCGCCTACGTCGCCGGCCCGCCGCCCGCGGTGGACGCGGCGATCCGGGTACTGCTGCTGGAAGCGAAGCTCACCACCGACAACATCCGCTACGACAAGTACAGCTGATGGCAAAGCGCCTCGTGTGCCAGGTGGCCGATGTTCCCGAGAACGGGCTCAAGGAGTGCGAGGCCGAGGGCGGCCTCAAGCTCGTGGTGGCGAACGCGGGCGGCGAGTTCTACGGCTTCCAGGCGGTCTGCCCGCACCAGGACGTGCCGCTGTGCGAGGGCCTGTTCGACGGCGCGACGCTCACCTGCCACATGCACCTCTGGCAGTGGGACATCCGCACCGGCGAGCCGCGCGGCATAGCCGAGGCGCCTTTGCAGCGCTATCCGATCGCGCGCGAGGGCGATGCGCTCTATCTCGGCGGCGAGGACTCGGCGCTCGACGTCGGCGAGCTCTTCAACGGTTTGGACGCATCGCTCCTCGCCAGGCTCGCCGCACTGGCAAAGCGGGAGAGCCACGAAGCCGGCGCACTGCTCTACCGGCCCGGCGATCCGGCGGAGGATTTCTACGTGCTCGATTCCGGGCGCGTCGAGTTCCTGGTCGGGCGCGGCGAGCGCACCGCGCCGGGCGGCTTCATGCTGAAGAAGGGCGAAGTGTTCGGCTGGGCGGCGCTGCTCGATGGCTATCCCACCCGGATCGCCAGCGCGCGGTGCCTCGAGAATTCGAGCGTGCTGCGCATCAACGGCAAGAGCGCGCTCGCAGTGCTGGAGCAGGATCCGGGCGCCGGCTTCGTCGTCATGCGCCGGCTCGCGGCGCTCATCGCACGCCATCTCGCAACTTCGGGAGTCAAATGAAAACCATCTGGGCACTGCTGGTCGCGCTGACGATAGGGAACAGCCTTGCCGCCGATCCGGTCAAGCTGGTCGTCGGCTACCAGCCATACGACACGATCTCCTACTCCGCGGTGGTAATCCGCGCGCTCGAGCTGTGGAAGAAACACTTGCCCCCGGGCAGCGAGGTCGAGTTCCAGAAC
>DASQIG010000388.1:0-5541 GCA_035631735.1 Burkholderiales bacterium
CCTCGAGCAGCTCACACGTTCCCGTGGCTGCAATCTCGTGGATCTTTCCCGCGAGGTCTTCGCCAATGCCGTGCACCTTCGGCAGCTCGCGCCCTTCGGCGAAGAGCTGCGGCACGTCCAGGCTCATCTCGCCGACGATGCGCGCCGCATTGCGATAAGCGCGGATCCGGAACGGATTCTCGTCGGCGAGCTCGAGGAGGTCCGCGATCTCGTCGAACACGGCTGCAATGTCGGCGTTGTGGATCGGCATCTTGCAGGCTTAGGCGATCAGGGAACGATGACTACGCTGCACGGGGAGAGGCTCGCGAGCTTTTGCGAGACGCTGCCGAGGACGAGGCCCGCGAGCCGTCCGCGGCCACGCCGGCCGACGACGATCATGTCCGCATGCCGGCCCTGAGCGACATCGAGGAGCACCTCCGCGGCATCCCCCACACAATGAAGCACTTCGACATGAGCGGACCCCAGCTCGCGTGCCCGCTTCCTCGCATCCGCGAGAACCGTGTCGGACAGCATTTCAAGCGCTTCCCCCTCCGACATGCCCTGATGCCTTGCCTCCCGGATCTCATCGGCCGAGAGCCGGTCCTTGCCGATCGTCACGATCAGAAGCTCGGCTCCAAGCTGCTTGGCGAGGCGAGCAGCGGCCCCGAGCGCTCGTGTTGCGCTTTCGGATCCGTCGGTTGCAGCCACGATCCGCTCCATCAGACCTCCTATTCCACTCTGCGCAGCGGCATGGCAGCTTGATTCGGATCAAATGGCGCCTTGCGCCGCAGCCGAGCATCTGTGCGTGAAGGTCCAAGTCCAGTGCCGCAGAATGGGCGGCGCCGAACTCCCGGCGGGCTTTCGCCTTGGTGAGCGCTTTTTGCGCGTCGTGCGCGTAACGCAACAGCGCACGGAAGGCCGAAATCGCTACTTTCGCATCACGGTGCTGGATGGGCGCGAGTTCGAGCTGCGCCAGGATGTCGCCACGAACGACTGGGAGCTCGAGCGCGTGGTCGCCAAACCGCGCAATGCTTCCTAGCCCGGCCGCTTCTCGCCCTTGCTGACCCAGACGCCGCGGCCGCTGCATTCGAGAACTTCGCTGCCGCTCAAGATGCATGCACCGATCGGAAACGATTGGCCGTTGAAGTAGCAAGCGCCTTCCTCGAACTCGAGGTCCGGACCGGTTGCGTGCTCGTCGTATTCGGCGTCATCGATGATCGGCGAATTGTTCAGCTCCGGGTCAGGGGCCCCGAGCTGCGGGAGAGGTTTGTTCATTTCGGTTGCCTATGCTCTAGTGCTCTTCGATGCGCAGCCGCTCTTCTTCGGCCGGCTCGCCGGTTTCCGGATCGATCCATTCCGCGACGCCGATGTCGCGCTCGGCTTCCTCGAAGGTCTCGCAGGGCTCGGGCGCCACGGCTTCGCTCGCCTGCATGTCCTGTACGGCCTCGAGCAGCGTCGCGAACGGTCCGTATTCGCGACCCCCCTCCTTCTCCTGCCAATAGAAGCCATCGGGGCGCTCGCTGATGCGCGTGCGATCGTAGTCGGGCGGCGTTTCAGGAATGGGCTGGCTCATGGCGTGAGTTTGCGAGAGCCGTGAGCCGCCGGTTTGACGTGCGTCAAGCGCGGGCCGCTCCGCGCGCGCTCTACTTGGCTGCGTGAAGCACATCTGGCTCAACAGCTACCCGCCGGGCGTCACGCCGGAGATCAATGCGCGCGCGTTCGGCTCCCTCAAGGATATGTTCGAGCACAGCTTCGCTCGCTTCGGCGATCTGCCGGCTTTCCTCAATCTGGGAGCCGCGCTGACCTACGGTGAAGTCGATAAGCTCTCCCGCAACTTCGCCGCATTCGTGCGCAACGATCTCGGCCTCGAGCGCGGCGACCGCATCGCCATCATGCTGCCCAACGTGCTGCAATATCCGGTCGCCGTGATCGGCGCGCTGCGCGCCGGACTCGTGGTGGTGAACGTGAATCCGCTCTATACCGCGAGCGAGCTCCAGTTCCAGCTCGCGGACTCCGGGGCGCACGCGATCGTGGTGCTCGAGAATTTCGCGCATACGCTCGAGGCCGCGCTGCGCAAGACTCGGGTACGGCAGGTCATCACGACGCAGATCGCCGACCTGTTCCCGGCACCGAGGCGCGGCCTGCTGAATTTCGCGGTGAAGCGCCTGAAGCACGCCGTGCCGCCCTGGGATATCCCCGGCGCGATCCCGCTGCGCGAAGCATTGCGCGAAGGACGTTACTGCTTGATCGACGACGAGCGCCTCGGCCCGGACAACATTGCATTCCTGCAATACACCGGCGGCACCACCGGGCGGCCGAAAGGCGCCGTGCTCACGCATGGCAATCTGGTCGCCAACGTGGAGCAGACCGCAGCCTGGATCGGAGCCGCGCTCAAGGAACGCGAGGAGACGGTCGTCACCGCGCTGCCCCTCTATCACATCTTCGCGCTCACCGCGAACTTCCTCGTCTTTTTCCGCCTGGGCGGCCGCAACCTGCTCATCACCGATCCCCGCAACCTGCGCGGCCTGCTGAAGGACCTGGCGCGCACGCGCTTCACCGCGATCACCGGCGTCAACACGCTCTTCAAGGCGTTGCTCGAGGCCGAAGGATTCGATGCCGTGCGCAAGGCAAACGCTGGAGCGCTCAAGCTCGCGATCACGGGCGGCATGGCGGCGCAACGGTCCGTGGCCGAGGCTTGGCATAACGCCATGGGCGTGCCGCTGATCGAGGGCTACGGGCTTACCGAGGCATCGCCGATCGTGTGCGCCAACCGGCTCGATGCACGCGAATTCACCGGCAAGCTCGGACTGCCGCTGCCCTCCACCGAGGTCGCGATCCTCGATGAGCACGGCCAGGAGGTTGCTCTAGGACAAACCGGCGAGATCTGCGTGCGCGGCCCGCAAGTCATGCGCGAATACTGGAACGCGGCAGAGGAGACCGCGAAGGCGTTCACCGCGGATGGATGGCTGCGTACCGGCGACCTGGGACGAATGGACGAGCGCGGCTACGTCGAGTTTACCGAGCGCACGAAGGACGTCATCGTGGTGTCTGGCTTCAAGGCTTATCCCAACGAAATCGAGCATGTCGCCATGCTGCACCCGGGCGTCAAGGACGCCGGCGCCGCGGCCATCCCCGACGAGCGCAGCGGTGAAGCGGTCGCGCTTTATGTCGTGCGAAGCGACCCGTCGCTCACCGCCGACGCGCTCCGCGAGCATTGCGCCCGCCATCTCGCGCCGTACAAGCGGCCGCGCCTGATCGAGTTCCGCGACACGCTGCCCAAATCACCGATCGGCAAGACCCTGCATCGCGAGCTTCACGCGCACGCTTAGCTATTCGCGCGCCGGCGCTTCCGGCTCGCCGCAATGCTCGAGAATCACGCGCCGCGCCGCGCTTTGCAGTTGGACCGCGGCCGCCCAGTCGCCTGCCTTTGGCCACAGCGGCTCATGCACGTACACCTCGAGCGGCTGGCGCCGTGGCAGCCAGGAACCGTCGCGCAGCACCGAGCGCGTGCCGCGCAGCGTTACCGGAACCACCGGTCGTCCACTTTGCGCTGCCGCGACGAACGCGCCCATGTGAAAGGGCCGCAGGCCCGGCGCACGCGTAAACGTCCCCTCCGGGAACACGATGGCCGACTCGCCGCTCGCCACGGCATTGGCGAATTCGCGTGCATCCTCGACCGCCTGCAGGGTTTCGGCGCGCTCGACGAAGTGCACGCCGAGGCGGCGCAGAAGTGGGCCGGCGAGCCAATGGGTCGCGAACTCGCGCTTCGCTACGAAAGCCGCCTCCGCAGGCGCGAGCGCGCTCAGCACGATGAAGTCGCAATAGCTGGAATGATTCGCAACGATGATCGACGGCATGGCGTCCGGGAACCGCTCTGCGCCGCTCACGCGCATTGGAATACCCGACATCGCGACGAATGCGCGGGCCACGGCGTGTGCCCAGCGCCGTCCGGCGCGCGGCCGAAGCAGCAGCAGAACCAGCGTGCCGCAAAAGGCGGCGGCAACGAACAGCACCCACAGATACAGCGCGAACAGCAATGAAGTGACGACGCGGCCTGCCGCACGCGCTCGCGCCTGCAGTGCCTCCAGTGCGAGGTGCGCAAGCTGCAGCGGCACCGGCCGCTGCACGGTCCCGAGCAGGCCGCGCTCGTAAAGCTCGCGGCAGGCCGCGCGCCGGATCTTGCCGCTGGAGGTCTTGAGCACGATGTGCTCGCCGACAAGCACTATGTCGTCCGCGGGCACGCCGAGCTGAGCCTGGGCCAACTCGGCGATCTTGCGCCGCAGTTCAATGCGCGCGAGCTCGTCGAGCCCGGCGCGTGCCTCGGCGACCACGACGACGCGTTCGCTGCTCGTGGCGCGGTCCGTCGCGCCGAAGACCGCCACGCAGCCTTTGCGAATCCCCGGCAGCGCGCCCACCGATTCCTCGAGGTCGTAAGGATGGATGTGCTGGCCGCCCCGGATGATGAGGTCCTTGACGCGCCCGGTGATGAAGAGCTCGCCCGCCGCGAAGTAGCCGACGTCGCCGGTATCGAGCCATCCTGCCCGAATGAGTTTCGCGTTCACTTCCGGATTGTCGAAATAGCCTTTGGTGGCGGAGGGTCCGCGGAACTCGATGCGGCCTTCGAAGCGCTCGGGAAGCTCGCGGCCAAGGGCATCCACCACGCGCACTTGATGCCCGCGCAACGGGCGCCCACAGCTCACCAAGCGCGTAACTGCAGGTGCATCTTTCGGTACGGGCCGCGCGCGACCTTCGCGCGCGAGCGCTTGCGCATCGACAAGATCGATGAGTGGAGCCCGCCCTAGCGGCGGGAACGTGAGGCCAAGACCGCATTCGGCAAGCCCATATACCGGCGCGGACGCGCGCGCATCGAAGCCGTAACGCGCGAAGCGCTCCGCGAACTTCTCGACGGTGGCCGGACGCACCGGCTCGGCGCCGTTGAAAGCAATGCGCCAGCTCGAGAGATCGAGTCCCTGCAGCTCGTCGTCTGGCACCTTGGCGGCGAGGATCTCGTAGGCGAAGTTCGGCCCCGCGGACAGCGTGGCGCGATGGCGATGAATCGCCCACAGCCAGCGCGCCGGCCGGGCGAGAAACCGCTGCGGCGGCATCAGCATCAAGGGAGCACCGTAGTACAGGCATCCTAGCCAGGCGCCGATGAGGCCCATGTCATGGTAGAGCGGCAGCCAGCTCACGAAGACATCACGCGAGCTCGCCTGAGCGGCTTCGCCCATCGCGCGGATGTTGGCGAGCAGATTGGCATGCGTGAGCACGACGCCTTTCGGCTGGCCGGTGCTGCCGGACGTGTACTGGATGAGCGCCGTCGCGTCCGCGTCCTGCTTGAGCGGCATCGTGCTGCCTCCTTGCGAGGCCAGATCGGCAACATCAGCGACGTGCCGCAGCGATGGCACCTGGGCCTGCAACAGCCTGGCGACCGGCTTTGCGTCGGCAAGCGTGATGAGGAGCGAGGCGCCGCAGTTCGCGAGAATGCGCGCCTGTCGCCGCAGATGCTCCTCGATCTGCGTCCAGCGGAACGGCGGGTACAGCGGGACCGGCACTGCGCCGGCA
>DASQIG010000389.1:0-3553 GCA_035631735.1 Burkholderiales bacterium
TCCGAGCCCATGGCGACGCCGCGCTTCGCGACGCCTCGTAGCTTGCGCGCGAGCTTGCGGGATCCCTCGATGCCGTCCCAGAACGTCTCCGACGACATGCCGAGGATGACGTAGTCCGGGTCGCAGGTGAGCACCGACTCGAGCGCCGGAAAGAGCGCCCCGCGGATGTTGTCCATCATGGCGAGGAAGCTCGCGTCGTCGGTCACCCGGGAATCGGGAATCACCAGCCGCGAGTGATGATGCGTGACGCCCCACGGGCGCATGGCATCAAACTCCGGCTGCACCGAGGTGTTGGTGGACGGCGCAAGCACGCCGAACTTGCCGCGCGGCGCGAGTGGATCAGGCATATACGAAGGAATGCTACTGCAGGACTAGAATGCCGCGTCTTCCATGGAGGACGCCATGCCCAGTCGAGACGAGTACGTCCAGAAGCTCAAGTCCCAGATCGACCAGTGGAACGCGCAGGCGCGAGACTGGGAGGCGAAAGCGCGCGGCGCGGGCGCTGCGGTGCGCGCGCAATACGAAAAGCAGCTCGAGCAGTACCGCGCGCGCCGCGACGCGGCGATGGCAGAGCTGCGGCGCCTGCAAGGCGCTTCCGCCGACGCCTGGCAGGAGATGATGCGCGGCGCGGACGCCGCGATGAAGAGCATGCAGGAGGCGTTCGAGCGCGCGCGCAAGAGCTTCGACACGAAGCGCGACAAGCAGTGAGCGAGCCGGTTGCGCTCGTCGGCCGGGGCTTCTGCTACGAGGACCTGCGCCTCGGCTTCCGCTTTCGCACCCACCGGCGCACCATCGCCGAGGCGGATCTCGCCGCCTTCGTCAACCTCAGCTGGCTCACGGAAGAGCTGTTCGCCGTGCAAGAAGGTGAAATGAGCGACGCCGGCCGCGCGATCCAGGGCCGCGCCGTGCCGGCGGCGCTCGTCTACTCGTTTGCCGAAGGGCTGCTTCTGCCGACCATGCAGGACACGGGGCTCGCGTTCCTCAACGCCACGCTCGACGTGAAGGCGCCCACGCTGGTCGGCGACACGATCCACGTCGAGGCCGAGGTGACCGAGCTGCGCCTCACCAGCAGGGGCGATCGTGGTCTGGTGCGCTTCGCCAACCGCGTGGTCAACCAGCGCGGCGAGGCGGTGCTCGAGTACAACCCGCTGCGGCTCCTCAAGCGCAAATAATTTCGTACTGAGTACGTAATTTTCGAGATCGGCTACCGCGAGACCGACATCGTGCGGCTGCGCCAGGCGAACGTCCCATGATCGATCACATTGACCACATCGTCCTTACCACGCGCGACAAGCCGGCGTGCATCCGCTTCTACACTGATGTGCTCGGCATGAAGCTCGTGACGTTCAAGACGCCGACCGAAGAGCGCCTCGCCTTCTCCTTCGGCGCCCAGAAGATCAACCTGCACGAGTGGGGGCGCGAGTTCAGGCCGCACGCGCACCTGCCGGTGCCGGGCGCGCTGGATTTGTGCTTCATCTCCAGCGAGCCGCTCGATGCCGTCATCGCGAAGCTGCGCGCCGCCGAGGTCACGATCATCGAAGGCCCGGTGCGCAAGACCGGCGCGCAGGGTCCGATTCGCTCGGTCTACGTGCGCGACCCGGATCTCAATCTGGTAGAGATCTCGGTCTACGAGAGCTAGGGCCGCGCCGGCGGGTCAAGAAACCGAAACCCTGATTCCCTTTTCCTCCAGCGAGCGCACCAGCGCCCTGGTGTGCTCGCTGTCGCGCGTCTCGATCAGGAACTCGACCTCGGGACTGCGCACCGACGCCGTGCCGAAGATGCGCTGGTGCTGCACTTCGACGATGTTGCCGCCGGCGTCCGCGATGAGCTGCGCCACCTTGGCGAGGCTCCCGGACACGTCCGGCATGGTGACGCGCAGCCGGACCAGGCGTGCGTCGCGCACCAGGCCACGCATCAGCACGGACGCCAGCACGCGGCTGTCGATGTTGCCGCCCGAGATCGGGATGCCGACGCGCTTGCCGGCGAAGCGCTGCGGGTGTTCGAGCAGCGCCGCGAGCGCGGCGGCCCCGGCGCCTTCGGCGACGGTTTTCTCTATCTCGATGAGCGCGACGATCGCCCGCTCGATGGTTTCTTCGGCCACCACCACCACGTCCTCGACCTCGCGGCGCACGATGTCGAACGCCATGTCGCCGACGTCCTTGACCGCGATGCCTTCGGCGATGGTGTCGCCGCCGACCTTGACCGGTTCGCCGCCAAGCCGCTGGTGCATCGACGGGTAGGTGCGCGACTCGACGCCGAAGATGCGGATCTTCGGGTTCAGCGCGCGCGCCACCGTGGCGACGCCGGCGATCAGCCCGCCGCCGCCCACCGGGATGGCGAGCACATCGAGCGCGGGCACCGCCTCGAGCATCTCGAGGCCGACGGTGCCCTGGCCCGCCATGACCAGCTCGTCCTCGTAGGGATGCACGAAGACCAGCCCGTCGCGCGCGGCGAGCGCGTGCGCGTGCCGCGCCGCGTCGGCGAGCGTTTCGCCCTCGAGCACCACGGTCGCGCCATGCACGCGGGTATTCTTGATCTTGGTGTTGGGCGAGCCCTTGGGCATCACGATCTGCGCAGGGATGCCGAGGCGCGCGGCGTGGTAGGCCACGGCCTGCGCGTGGTTGCCGGCGCTCATCGCGATGACGCCCCGGCGCCGCTCGGCTTCCGAGAGCGACAGGAGCTTGTTGAGCGCTCCGCGCTCCTTGAACGAGGCGGTGAACTGCAGGTTCTCGAACTTGAGGTAGAGCTCGCAGCCGGTGAGTCGGGAGAGCGTCTGGCTGGGGAGGAAGGGCGTCCGCTCGATCGCCCCCGCGATGCGCCCCGCCGCGGCGCGGATGGTCTCCAGCGAGATCATTGCGCGAATGTTAAAGGTTTATCCGCCGGACAAAGCGGCAAATGAGGGACTACACTTAGGGCGCGCCATGACCATCCGCATCCTCATCGCCGACGACCACACGGTGGTGGCCGAGGGGCTCAAGCACTTGATCGAGGCCCAGGGCGACCTCGAGGTGGTGGCGATCGTCGGTGACGGGCGCGAGGCGGTGCGCATCGCGAAGGAGTCGGCGCCCGAGGTGGTGCTGATGGACCTCTCGATGCCGGAGCTGAACGGCGCCGATGCGACGCGCGCGATCGTCGAGAACGACTCGAAATGCCGCGTGATCATGCTCTCGATGTATGCCGAGCCCGAGTATGTGCGCCGGGCGCTCAAGGCGGGCGCTGCGGGCTACGTGCTCAAGCGCTCCGCCGCCGAGGAAGTGGTGGCGGCGATCCGCGCGGTGCACGGCGGGCAGCGCTACCTGAGCCCGCGCGTCGCCGACTCGGTGATCGACGACTACCCGGCCGACGGCAAGGCGGACCTCCTCGAGCGGCTCTCGGCGCGCGAGCGCGAGGTGCTGCAGCTCCTTGCGGAAGGCCGCACCGGCGCCGAGATCGCGCAGCGCCTGTCGCTCTCGCAGAAGACCGTGGAGACCTACCGCGCGCGGCTGGTCGAGAAGCTCGGCATCCGCGACGTCGCCGGGCTGGTCAAGTTCGCCATCCAGCGCGGGCTGGTTTC
>DASQIG010000390.1:0-4735 GCA_035631735.1 Burkholderiales bacterium
GCAGCGCATCGTCAGCCGCTTCCGCGAATACGACGAGCGGCAGATCGCGGAATCGGCGCCGCACCGGCATGACGAGAAGAAGCTGATCGCGCTCAGCGAGCAGGGCCGCCGCGACATCGCGCAGCTGCTCGCCGCCGAAGCCGCGCTAGCGCCGCAGGTCGACGAGCACGATGCCGGCCGCGAAGTCGCCCGAGAACGGCTCTAGCGCGCGGCGCTCTTGCGCCATCGGCGCCGATTTTGGCGTAGGATGCGCCCATGCCGCGCAAGCGCAAAGCCACCGGTTCGAAATCGACGAAGCGGCGCGCCGCTGCGCCGAAAGAAAAACCGGTCGTCAAGGAGGGCGCGCCGGCCACCGGCCACGTGATCGAGCGTCCCGACGGCTTTTACTGGGAGGCGAAGAAGGGCGAGACGCACGGCCCCTTCGCCACGCTCGCCGAGGCCGAAGCCGACATGCTCGCCGGCGGCGCCTTCGAGGAGGATGACGTCGAAGTTCCCGGGACGCTGCAGGAGGCCGAATCAGAGCTCGGCGTCGCCGAGTGGATCGATCCGGACACGGGCGGGCCGGCCGAAGACAACGTCCCGCGCATCGAGGACCACTAAGCTTTTCCTTACTGCCGGGTCAGGCGCCCGAGCAGCGTATTGAGCTCGTTCGGATCGATCGGCTTGATGAGGTGGTAGTCGAAACCCGCCTCGAGCGCGCGACGCCGGTCGGCGTCCTGCCCCCAGCCGGTCAGTGCAACCAGCGTCACTTCCGCGCCGTGGCGCGAGCGCAGCGCGCGCGCGACCTCGTAGCCGTTGGTGCCGGGCATGGCGATGTCGAGGATCGCCACGCGCGGCCTGAACTGCTCGCCCACGCTGAGCGCCGCGGCGCCGTCGTACGCCACGCGCACCTCGTGACCGTAGAGCGCAAGCACGCGCTGCAGCGAATCGGCCGTGTCGCGATTGTCGTCGGCGACCAGGATGCGCAGCGGCACGCCCGGCGCCGGCTCGGCGCGCGGCGTGCGCCACTCCGCGGCTACCGCGCCGCTCGCGATCGGCACGCGCACCAGCGCCTCGGTGCCCGGCCCCGTGTCGAGCGGCCGGATCTCGAGGCTTGACTGATGGAGCGCGAGGATGCCGCGTACCAGCGTCAGGCCGACGCCCGGCTGCGCGCCGGCCTCGATGCCCACGCCGGTGTCCTCGATGCGCACGAGCACGGCGCCGCTCTCTACCGTCGCGGTCAGGTTGATCGAGCCGCGCGCCTGCATGTGGCGCGCCGCGTTCTTGAGCAGCGTCGCGAAGGCGCGCGCAAGGCGCGCCGGGTCGGCGTCGATCACCACCCGCTCGCTTGGCAGCAGCACCGACAGGTGATGCCCTGCGGCGTTGATGAGCGGCCGGCTCGCCTCGAGCGCCATGTCGATCGTGACTTCGAGCGGCACCCGCTCGCGGCGCAGCAGGAACTTGCCGCGCGAGATGCGTTCGATATCCAGGAGATCGTCGACCAGGCGCGAGAGCTGCTCGACCTGGCGCTCGATCACGCCCTGGCTCCACGCCACCTCGGGGTCGTGCGGCCCCTTGCGGCCGAGAATCGCCACCGCATTCCTGATCGGGGCCAGCGGATTCCTCAGCTCATGCGCGAGCGTGGCGAGGAACTCGTCGCGCTTGCGCTCCGCTTCCTTCGCGCCGTGGATGTCCATGCCGGTGGCGACCCAGCCGTCGATGCGCCCGGCCGCATCGAAGGTCGGCGTGTAGGCCCACTTGATCCAGTGGCGCCCGAGCCCGGGCAGCTCGACGAGCCGCTCGTACTGCACCGGCTCGCCCGCGAGCACGCGCGCGACGAACGGCTCGATCTCGCTCATGGCGCGCGCGCCGATCACATCGCTGATGCACAAGCCGAGGATCTGCTTTGCGGGCCGCGACACCCACCTGGCATAGGTCGGGTTCACCCAGAGGTAGCGCCCCTCCCGGTCGCAGCGCACTGCTGCGACCGGCACCGTATCCGTGACAATGCGGGGCTCCTCCCCGGGTGTGTTCTGCATTGCGGAGCCGGATGGTAGCGAAGCGGCGCCGGCCTCCATATCGCCTTTTCGACTACAACTGACAAAGAATTACGCCGCTGCCTGCCGCTCGCGCACGAGCTCGGGCCGCAGGCTCGCGCCTTGTCGCACGAGCTCGCGCTGCACGTCGCGCGCGGCCACCTCGCGCGGCATCACGCCGCGCCGCGCCGCAAGCGCTGCGCCCACACCGGCGGCCTGGCCGGTCGCCATCACGATCGGCATCACCCGATAGGACGAATGTGCTTCGTGCGTGCCGGAGATGCAACGCCCGGCGACGATCAGGCCTTCGGCATTGCGCGGCAGGAGGCAGCGCAGCGGAATGTCGTAGGCCTCACCCGGCGGCAGGCGCTTCAGCACCGTGCCGCTGCCCGTCGGGTTGTGGATGTCGATCGGATAGGCGCCGCGCGCGATCGCGTCGTCGAACTTGCGCGCGGCGAGCACATCGTCGGCCGTGAGCTGGTAGTCGCCCATGATGCGGCGCGTCTCGCGCACGCCGACCTGTACGCCGCTCTGCGCCACATAGGACTTTTCAAATCCGGGCACGTAGCGCCGCAGGAACTCCGCGATCTGGCGCATCTGCCCGCGGCTCGCCCATTCGGCGTAGCTGAGATCCCACACGTCGGTGCCCAGCACTCGGGTCACCCGCGTGCTGTTCACGCTCACTTCCTCCTGGTGCGGCGTGGCGAAGAACAGGATGTCCTCGCGTGGCAGTCGCAGCTCGCCGCGCTCGCTCGCCTCGCGCACGAGGTCCCACAGGCCGTGCACACCGCGCCACTGCTTGGGGTGCTGCGTGACGTAGGCCTCGAAGTTCTGGCGCTGGAACTCGACCACCCGAAACATGAGCGTCATCGGCTGCACCAGGCCGTCGGCGCGGCCGATCTCGGACGGCGCGCCGGCCTGCACCGCGACGTCGCCGTCGCCCGTGCAGTCGATGGTGACGCGCGCGCGGATCGCGAGCGGCCCCGCCTTGGTTTCCAGGACGGCCCCCTCGACCCGCCGCTCGCCCAGCACGCCGCTCGCGAACGAGTGGAACAGGAACTGCACGCCCGCCTCATCGAGCAGCTCGAGCGCGATCAGCTTGAACCACTCGGGGTCGAACGGCACGACATAGCCGGTGGCGAGCGAGGGCTCGATGGCGCCGCCGGCTCTAACCAGCTTTTGCAGCAACAGCTTGAGCGCGCCCGCGATGACCGGCTCTCCCGGCCCGTGATCGGTGGGCAGCAGCGTGGTCGCGCCCTTTTTCTCCGGAGTGGGATGCGCGGTGTGGAACGACATGAGCGGCATGACGAGCGCGGCGGTGGCGTTGCCGCCGAGAAAGCCGTAGCGCTCGGCGAGCACCACGCGCGCGCCGGCCTGCGCCGCGCCGAGCGCGGCGCCCAGGCCTGCGGGGCCGCCGCCCACCACGAGCACGTCCGCGTCGGCGGCGACGATCGCGCGCCGCGGCGGCAGCTCGATGCGCGCGGCGTCCTCAGGCCGCTTTAGCGATGGCAAGCGTCTTGCCCTTGTTCAGCACCTCGAGCGCGATCTGTACCGTCCTGCGCGAGCGCTCCTGCAGCGCGGGCAGTGACTTGTTGATCGTCGCGCGCAGCGCGCGCCGCTCGTCCCAGGAGCCGTCGAGGTGCGCGCACAGGCGCCCGGGGTTGACGAGATTGAGCGGCGGCGCGGGCAGCTTGAGGTCCTCGAGGAAGCCCGCCACCTTGCCGGCATAGGGCAGCGCGACGAACGGCACGCCGCGCAGCGCGGCGAAGATGAGGAAGTGCAGCCGCATGCCCACTGCAAAGCTGAAATGGCTCATCAGCGACAGCAACTGGCCCGACGTGTACTCGCCGTTGAGCACTCGCGCACGCTGCGCGCGCAGCATGCGCGCGATCACGGCATGGCTGTGCTGGCTGTCGAGCACCGAGCGCTCCATCGGCACGAACACGATGTCGGCGTCGAAGCGATCCACCATGAAGTCCGCCGCGTTGGCGAGAAGGCCGTGGTAGACGTTCGGATCGAGGTCCGGCGCCGCGACGCCCGGCTCGCGCACCGACATGCCGATCAGCTTGCGCTTTCCCTCGAGGCCTTCGATCTTGAGGATATTGCGCGGCAGCGGCTCGGGCTTGAGCAGGAGCGCCGGGTCCGCGGTCAGCACGACCTCGCGCCGCACG
This sequence comes from Burkholderiales bacterium, assembly GCA_035631735.1. Classification (GTDB taxonomy): domain Bacteria; phylum Pseudomonadota; class Gammaproteobacteria; order Burkholderiales; family SG8-39; genus SCGC-AG-212-J23. Next base: position 4,187 of record DASQIG010000390.1, read on the forward strand.
CCCGCTTCTTCCAGCAGCTGCTGCGCGCTTTTCTCGCGCACGGTGATTGCCGCGACGCCTTCGAGCGCTTCTCGCACCGCCTTCTGGACGTTCGGGTCGGAAAGCGGCCCCGCGCCCACCGCGTAGAGCATCACGGGAACGCCGTGCTCCTTCGCCACCAGCACTTCGCGCAGATAGGTCCGTGCATCGGCGTCGTACAGGATGCCGCCGCCGCCGAACAGCAGCAGATCGAGCCGCTCGACTTCCGGCACCACCTCAGAGCGCGAGAGCTTGCGCACGGGTACTGCTCGTTCCACCTTATGGCGGCGCTTGGTGTCCTCGGCGTCGCGCGAGAAAACCGTGATCTCGGCGTCGGGCACTTCCTGCCGCAGCTGCGCGAGGATCGATTGCAGGATCGCTTCGTCGCCGAGATTGAGCCCGCCGTAGGAGCCGGTGATGCCAATTTTCGGTCCGCTCATGCCGGAAAGCCGCTTGCAAATTCCGGGCCGGGCGCGCGACCCCTGATCCGGTAGGATGGCCCTCGATGAACGGCGACCTAAAGGAGATCGC
>DASQIG010000391.1:0-5393 GCA_035631735.1 Burkholderiales bacterium
CGATCTCGGCGTGCGCCGCGGCATGTACAACTTCGACCGCGTCACCTACAAGATCTACAAGGACAACACCGCGCAAACCGAAGCGTTCAAGGCCGGCGAGTTCGACTACCTGCGCACGTTCTCGGCGCGCGAGTGGGCCAGAGTTTACGTGGGCAAAAGATTCGACAGCGGCGAGCTCGTCAAGGCGGAGCTGCCGACGAAGAACGCGGGCGACTTCCAGGCCTACTGGATCAATACGCGGCGCGAGAAGTTCAAGGACAAGCGGGTGCGCCAGGCGATCGGGCTCGCCTTCGACTTCGAGTGGATGAACCGGCGCCTCATGTACAACGCCTATATCCGCTGCACCAGCTGGTTCAACGGCTCGGACTTCGAGGCGAAGGGCCTGCCGCGAGCGGACGAGCTCGAGGTGCTCGGGCCGCTGCGCAAGAAGCTCGCGCCGCAAGTCTTCACCGAGGAAGTGCCGCAGCCACCGAACACCAATCCGCCGGGCAGCCTGCGCGACAACCTGCGCAAGGCGCGCGATCTGCTCGCGGCAGCGGGATGGACTTATCGCGACGGTGCGCTGCGCAACGCGAAGGGCGAGCCGTTCGTGCTCGAATACCTCGATAGCGGCGGCGGCGAGCGCGTCATCACGCCGTGGTTCCAGGCGCTCGCCCGGCTCGGCATCGAGGGCCAGTACCGCCGCGCAGACTTCGCGCTCATCCAGAAGCGCCTCGACGTGTTCGACTTCGATCTGTTCACCATCCGGGTGCCCGGCAACGAGGCGCCCGGCGCCGAGCTCATCGACCGCTTCGGCTCGCAGGCGGCGGATACCGAAGGGTCGGGGAATTTCATCGGCATCAAGGATCCAGCGGTCGATGCGCTCGTCAATCTCGTCGCCGCCGCGACCACGCGCCCCGAGCTGATCGCCCGCCTGCGCGCGCTCGATCGCGTCCTGCGTTACGGCTACTACACGGTGCCGCAGTGGTACTCGAATACCTTCCGCGTCGCCTGGCGCGGCGGCAAGTTCGAGCAGCCGCAGGTGAAGCCGCTCTACTACACGCCGGACGACTGGCTGGTCTCGACCTGGTGGAGAAAGCGCTAGCGATGTGGTCCTACGTCCTGAAGCGGCTGCTGCTCATGATCCCGACGCTCTTCGGCATCCTGCTCATCACCTTCATCGTCATCCAGTTCGTGCCCGGCGGCCCGGTCGAGCAGATGGTCGCGCAGCTCCAGGGGCGCGACATGGCCGGCGGCGAGGCCGGCGGGCGCACGGCGGCGGCGGCCGGGCTGGGCGGCTATCGCGGCCGCCAGGGCGTTGACGCGGCGAAGGTCGAGGAGATCAAGAAGCTCTACGGCTTCGACAAGCCGGCGCACCAACGCTTCATCCAGATGCTGGGGCAGTTCGCGCGCTTCGATCTGGGACGCAGCTTCTTCCACAACAAGGACGTCTGGCAGCTCATCAGGGAGAAGCTGCCGGTGTCGATCTCGCTCGGCATGTGGACGTTCCTCCTCACCTATCTGATCTCCGTGCCGCTCGGCATCGCCAAGGCGGTGCGCGCCGGCGCCGCGTTCGACACGGTCACGACGTTCATCGTGCTCCTCGGCTACGCCATCCCGAGCTTCGTGCTCGGCGTCGTGCTGCTCGTGTACTTCGCCGGCGGGACGTTTGCGCAGTGGTTCCCGCTGCGCGGCATCGTGTCTTCGAACTGGCACGAGCTGGATCTCTTCCACAAGGTCACCGATTACCTCTGGCACATCACGCTGCCGGTAACGGCGATGGTGATCGGCGGCTTTGCCGTGATCACCATCCTCACGAAGAACTCGGTGCTCGAGGAGATTCGCAAGCAGTACGTGATGACCGCGCGCGCCAAGGGGGTTGAGGAGCGCAAAGTTCTCTGGCGCCATGTGTTCCGCAACGCGCTGATTCCGATCATGACCGGCTTCCCGGCCGCGTTCGTGGCCGCCTTTTTCACCGGCTCGCTGCTGATCGAGACGCTCTTCTCCCTGGATGGGCTCGGACTGCTGTCCTACGAATCGGTGATCCGCCGCGACTATCCGGTGGTCTTCGGCAGCCTCTACGTCTTCACCATCATCGGCCTGCTCACCACGCTGATCCGGGATCTCAGCTACCTGTGGGTCGATCCGCGCGTGAAGTTCTTCGACTGACATGTCCACCGTCGTCACCGACATCCACGCGCCGGTCGTCATCGACACGGGGCTGCACGCGAGCCCGGCACGGCGCGCCTGGCGGCGCTTCCGCGCCAATCGGCTGGGCTACGCGAGCCTGATCATCTTCTGCGTGCTGTTCGGCGTGAGCCTGCTCGCGGAAGTGCTGTCGAACGACAAGCCGCTCGTCGCGCGCTACGACGGGCACTGGTACTTCCCCGTGTTCGAGACGCTGCCGGAGACGACGTTCGGCGGTGACTTCCCGACGCCCACCGATTACCTGGATCCGTTCATCCGCGAGCAGTTCAGCAAGCCGGGCAACTTCGCGCTGTATCCGCCGAACCACTACCACCACAGCACCATCAACTACTTCTCGGAGGCGCCGAGCCCGGCGCGGCCCGATCGCGAGAACCTGCTGGGCACCGACGATCGCGGGCGCGACCTGGTGGCGCGGCTGCTCTATGGTTTTCGCCTGTCGGCCTTCTTCGCGCTGATCGTGGCGGGCCTCTCCACGCTCTTTGGCGTCTCGTACGGCGCGGTCCAGGGCTACTTCGCCGGCTGGACCGACATCGGCATGGAGCGCTTCAAGGAGGTCTGGGGCGCGATGCCGGTGCTCTACATGCTGATCATCTTTGCATCGCTCTTCTCCCCGAGCTTCTGGCTGCTCGTCGTGCTGATCGCCATCTTCGGCTGGCTCGGCATCGCCGCCTACGTGCGGGCCGAGTTCCTCAAGAACCGCACGCTCGACTACGTACGCGCCGCCCGGGCGCTCGGCCAGAGCAACCGCATCATCATGTGGCGCCACATCCTGCCGAACAGCCTCACGCCGGTAGTGACGCTCGTGCCGTTCGAGATGGCCGCGGCGATCGGCGCCCTCACCAGCCTCGACTTCCTCGGCCTCGGCGTGCCGCCCGGCACGCCGAGCCTCGGCGAGCTGCTGCAGCAGGGCAAGGACAACCTCGATGCGTGGTGGATCTCGCTCTCCACGTTCGGCGTGCTCGTCGTGACGCTGCTGCTTCTGATCCTGATCGGCGACGCCCTGCGCGACGCGCTCGATCCGCGCAAGGTGCTGGAAGGCGAGGCGAAGTGAGCCTGTTGGAGGTTAAGGACCTGAGCGTCTATTTCGGCCCGAGGAAGGTGGTCGACAGCGTTTCGTTGTCGCTCGACGCGGGCGAGAAGCTCGCGCTGGTGGGCGAATCGGCCTCCGGTAAAACAGTGACGGCGCTTTCCACCCTGCGCCTCATCGAGAACGCGCGCCTGACGGGCAGCATCCGTTTCGATGGGCGGGAAGTGCTTTCCATGTCGGCGCAGGAGCTGCACGCCATGCGCGGCCGCGACATCGCGGTGGTGTTCCAGGAGCCGATGACGGCGCTGAATCCGATCTACCCCGTCGGCGATCAGATCGTGGAGTCGATCGTCTTGCACACCCCGTTACGCGGCGCCGAGGCCTGGCGCGAGGCGATCGCGGCGATGCGCCGCGTCGGCATCGACGAGCCGGAGCGCCGTGCGCGCAGCTACCCGCACCAGCTCTCGGGCGGCCAGCGCCAGCGCGCGATGATCGCGATGGCGCTCGCGTGCAATCCCAAGCTACTGATTGCCGACGAGCCGACGACCGCGCTCGATGTGGCGATCCGGCGGCAGATCCTCGAGCTGCTGGAAGACTTGCGCGCGCAGGCCGGCATGGCACTGCTGCTGATTACCCACGACCTGAATCTCGTGCGGCGCTATGCCGATCGCGTCGCAGTGATGGAGAAGGGCGTGCTGGTCGAGCAGGGCCGCACCGCGGACGTCATCGAGCGGCCGCAGCACCCCTATACGAAGATGCTTGTCGCCAGCCGCCCCGAGCGTCATGTCACGCCGCCGGCGCGCGGCCGCGTGGTCAGCGCACGCAATCTGGTGGTGAACTATCCGACCTCGCTGCCCGGCATCCGCGGCTGGTTCAAGAGCGGCCATTTCACCGCGGTGCAGGACGTGAGCTTCGAGCTCGCGCCGGGCGAGACGCTCGGCATCATCGGTGAGTCCGGCTCCGGCAAGACCACGCTCGCGCTGGCCGTCCTCGGCCTGGTCGCCGCGCAGGGCGACATCCGCATCGACGGTGCCACCTGGAGCGAGGCCGACGCCGCCCAGCGCAAGCGCCTGCGGCGCGAGATCCAGGTCGTGTTCCAGGACCCGCTGTCGTCGCTCTCGCCGCGGCTCACGGTCGAGCAGATCGTGGGCGAGGGTCTCGAGATCCACGAGCCGCAGCTAAGCGCCGCCGAGCGGCGCGCGCGTATCGTTCAGGCGTTGCTCGATGTCGGCCTCACGGAGGGCGGCAGCGCCGAGCCGCTCCTTGGCCGCTATCCGCACGAGTTCTCCGGCGGCCAGCGCCAGAGAATCGCAATTGCGCGCGCTCTCATCGTGCGACCGAAAGTCGTGGTGCTGGATGAGCCGACGAGCGCGCTCGACGTTACGATCCAGAAGCAGGTGCTCGAGCTCCTCGCCGGCCTGCAAAAGAAATACGGCCTCAGCTACATCCTCGTCACCCACGACATCGACGTGGTGCGCGCCATGGCGCACCGCGTGATGGTCATGAAAGACAGCCGCATCGTAGAGGCCGGCACGCTGGAGGAAGTCGTCGGCCGGCCGAAGTCGGCCTACACCCGCACGCTGATCGAAGCAGGTGCTGCGGCCTAAGGCAAATGCGCACCGTCGCTGCGAGGAACGTCGTCCTGGCGCCGCAGGTCGCTGAGCACGCCGGCGAGATGTTCGTTGTCCTCGGCGACCCAGCCATCTATGAGCATGAGAACCAGCCGCCTGCTTCTGCCGAATGGTTGCGTGAACGCTTCGCCAGGCTCGAAAGCCGCCGCTCGCCCGACGGCGAGCAGCTTTGGCTCAACTGGGTCGTCCGGCTTCGAGCCGGCGGCCTGATAGGGTACGTTCAAGCCACGGTATTGCCGACGGGCAGAGCCGCCATCGCTTATGTGCTCGCCAGCAAATACTGGGGTCGCGGACTGGCCGCCGAGGCATGTCGGGCGATGATTGCAGAGCGGGCTGAGCGCTACGGGGTGGCAACGGCCTACGCGATATTCAAGCGCCGCAACGTGCGCTCGGCCCGGTTGCTCGAGCGGCTCGGGTTTGCGCCGGCGTTGCCCGAATCGGCCGGCATTGATTTGGAGCCGGACGAATTGCTGATGCTGCGTGACCTCAACGCGCCTGAGTAGAATCGGCGGATGATTCCACAGCGCTACGGGCAGGTGTGGCTCTAC
>DASQIG010000392.1:0-6847 GCA_035631735.1 Burkholderiales bacterium
CGAGGAGAACATCACCGGCCGCGTGCTCGACATCGTCGCGCCGATCGGCAAAGGCCAGCGCGGCCTGATCGTCTCGCCGCCGAAGGCCGGCAAGACGGTGATGCTGCAGCACATCGCGCACGCGCTGGTGGCGAATCACCCGGAAATCGTGCTGATCGTGCTGCTGATCGACGAGCGGCCCGAGGAAGTGACCGAGATGTCGCGCTCGGTGCGCGGCGAAGTGGTCGCCTCCACCTTCGATGAGCCCGCGTCGCGGCACGTGCAAGTGGCGGAGATGGTCATCGAGAAAGCGAAGCGCCTGGTCGAGCACAAGAAGGACGTGGTGATCCTGCTCGATTCGATCACCCGCCTGGCGCGGGCGTACAACACCGTGGTGCCGGCGTCCGGCAAAGTGCTGACCGGCGGCGTGGACGCCAACGCGCTGCAGAAGCCCAAGCGCTTCTTCGGCGCCGCGCGCAACGTCGAGGAAGGCGGCTCGCTCACCATCATCGCCACGGCGCTCATCGACACGGGCAGCCGGATGGACGACGTGATCTACGAGGAATTCAAGGGCACCGGCAACCTGGAGGTCCACCTCGACCGCCGGATGCACGAGAAGCGCATCTACCCGGCGATCAACGTCAACCGCTCGGGCACGCGGCGCGAGGAGCTGCTGATCGAGCAGCCGATCCTGCAGAAGGTCTGGGTATTGAGGAAGCTTCTTTTCCCGATGGACGAGCTCGAGGCGGCCGAATTCCTGATCGACAAGCTGAAGGCCACGAAGTCGAACGCCGAGTTCTTCGACTCGATGCGCCGCGGCTAAAAAGGTCTGTATAATCCGCGCCTTCGCGAAAAAGGCGCAGCCATGAAGCCAGGCATCCATCCCGAATACCGGCCGGTGATCTTCCTCGACACGAGCACCAATCACGGCTTTCTCACGCGCTCGGCGATCGACACCAAGGGCCGCGAGACGATGAAATGGCAAGACGGCCGCGAGTACCCGGTGGTGAAGGTGGAGGTCTCCTCCGAGTCCCACTCGTACTACACCGGCAAGCAGAAGATCGTCGATACCGCCGGCCGCGTCGAGAAGTTCAAGCGCCGCTACACCAAGAAGGCCAAGTAACTCCCGGGGCTATGCCGCCCCGGATCACGCTCCCGCCGTCCAGAGCCGCACTTGCGGCTATCGCGGCGCTGTTCATCCTGCCGGGCCTCGCCGGCCACGACCTGTGGAAGTCGCAGGACGCGATCGGGCTCGGCATCGTGCACGGCATGGCAGTGAGCGGCGATCTCATCGTGCCGCGCATCGCCGGCAATCGCTGGCTCTACGACCAGCCGCTGTATCACTGGGTCGCGCTCGCCTTCGGAAGACTGCTTGGCCCGTTCATCGAGTTCCACGCCGCCGCGCGCCTGGCGAGCGGCGTCTTCGTCGGCGCGGCGTTCATGCTCATCTACCGCGCCGCGCGCCGCTGGAGCGACCCCGAGCTCAGCCGCACCACCGCCTGCGGCGCGTTCCTCGTGCTCCTCGGCTGCATCGGGCTCCTCGTGCACACGCACGAGGCGCTGCCGGAGCTCGCCGCGCTCACCGCGATGTGCGGCGCGCTCGGCGCGCTGCCGTTCGCCGCGCGCGCCCCCGCGGGCGCGGGTGCCGCCTTCGGGCTCGCGCTCGGCCTCGCGTTTCTCGCCGGCGGCTGGATGGCGCCGCTCGCGCTCGCGGCTGCCGTGGTGCTCGCGCACTTCGCCTGCGCCGAGTGGCGCACGCGGCGCGGCGTCGTGTTCATCGCCATCGCCGCGCTGGTCGCGGTGCTGGTCGCGCTCACCTGGCCGCTGGCGCTCGCCGCCCGCTCGCCCGACGCATTCGCCGAATGGCGCACGATCGTCACGCAAGGTGAAGGAACCGTGGCGGCCAACTTCCGGCACTTCTTCGGCACCGCGAGCTGGTTCACCTGGCCCGCGTGGCCGCTCGCCGCGTGGACCGCCTGGTCGCTGCGCGCGCGCTGGCGCGAGGCGCGGCTCTTCGTGCCCGCGGTGGCAGCGCTCGCCCTGATCGCGCTGCTCATCCTGTGGGGCCCGCCGGCGGACGAAAACCTGCTGCCGCTGCTCGCGCCGCTGTCGCTGTTCGCGGCGCACGGCATCTTCAGCCTGCGCCGTGGCGCCTCGGCCGCGCTCGACTGGTTCGGCGCGCTCACCTTCGCGGTCTTCGCCATCGGCGTATGGCTCGGCTACATCGCCATGCTCACCGGCCTGCCCGCGCCGATGGCGCGCAACTTCGCGCGCATCGCGCCCGGCTACGTCACGCAGGTGCACGTGCTCGCGATCATCTTCGCCCTGCTCCTCGCCGCGGCGTGGGTATATCTCGTCCTCTACACGGCGCCGTCGCCGCTTCGCAGCGTCACGCGCTGGGCGGGCGGCATGGTGCTGCTGTGGGGCACGTTCACGGCGCTGTGGATGCCGTGGGTCGATTACCAGAAGAGCTACCGCACGGTGGCGCTGCAGCTGAAAAGCAAGCTGCCGGTGGGCGCGCCGTGCCTCGCCGAGCGCAACCTCGGCGTGTCGCAGTCGGCCGCGCTCGACTACCATGGCGGCATCCGCGCGCAGCCCTACGACGTGGTCAAGCCCGCCGCCTGTCCGCTGGTGCTCGTCCAGGGCAGCCCGCAGCACGAGCTCGACGCGCCCGGCGGCGCGGGCCTGCGCTGGCGCAAGCTGGCCGATGTCGGCCGTCCCGGCGACCGCGCGGAGCGCTACCGGCTCTACCGCCTCGACCGATGAACACCATGTCGCCCACCGCCTGCCCGTCGTGGACGGCGCTCGCCGCGCACGCCGAGGCGTCGCGCGACGCGCAGCTGCGCGAGCTCTTCGCAAATGACCCCCAGCGCGCCTCGCACCTGGTGGTGGAAGCCGCCGGTGTTCGCTACGACTACTCGCGCCAGCGCCTCGGGGCGATCACCTTGCGCCTGCTAGCGCATCTCGCCGACGAGCGCGGTCTTGCCGAGTGGCGCCAGGCGCTGCTTTCCGGCAAGCCGATCAACAACACCGAGAACCGCCCTGCCTGGCACACCGCGCTGCGCGCGGCATCGCCACCGGCGGAAGTGCGCAGCACATTGGAACGCATGCGCGGCCTGGCCGCCGCGCTGCGCACCGAGCGGCGGTACCAGCGCATCGTCAATCTCGGCACCGGCGGCTCGGACCTCGGGCCGCGCCTGCTCGCCGATGCGCTCGCTGATGGAAGCGTCGAGGTGCGCTTCGCCGCCAATGTCGACCCGCGCGACCTGGAGCGCGCACTCGACGGGGCGGACCCCGCCGAGACGCTGGTGATCATCGCGTCCAAGACGTTCACCACGCATGAAACCATCGCGAACGCCGAGCGCGCGCGGCAATGGGGCGCGCGCCGGTTCTTCGCCGTCACCGCGAATGTCGAAGCCGCGCAGCGTTTCGGCGCAGCCGAGGTGCTGCCGATGTGGGACTGGGTCGGCGGCCGTTACTCGGTGTGGTCGGCAGTCGGCTTCGCCGCGATGTGCGCGATCGGACCCCAGGCGTTCGACGACTTCCTCGCCGGCGGCCGCGAGATCGATGAGCATTTCGCCTCGGCGCCGATGGAGAAAAACATTCCGGCGCTGCTGGCCCTCGTCGGCGTATGGAACACGAACTTCCTCGGCTGCGCCACGCATTGCGTGCTGCCGTACGCGAATGCGCTGCGCCTGCTGCCGGCGTACCTCCAGCAGCTGGAAATGGAGTCGAATGGCAAGCGCGTCGACCGCGAGGGCCGGGTGGTCGACTACGCGACGGCGCCGGTGCTGTGGGGCGCCGAGGGCACCGTGAGCCAGCACTCGTTCCACCAGCTCCTGCACCAGGGCACGCAGGTGGTGCCGGCCGACTTCATCGACCTCGGGCTGCACGCCGATCTCAGCGCCAATGCCCGCGCGCAGGCCGACGCCCTTGCCTTCGGCACCGATGACCCGAAGCTGCCGCCGCATCGCCAGTACCCCGGCAACCGCCCGTCGAGCATGCTGTTCCTCGACGGCTGCACGGCGCGCAACCTCGGCCGGCTGATCGCGCTCTACGAGCACAAGGTGTTCGTGCAGGGCGTCATCTGGAACATCAACAGCTACGACCAGTGGGGGGTCGAGCTGGGCAAGGAGATGGCGAAGAAATTGCTCTCCAGGAGGTAGTGATGGACCAGGAAACGTTCAACCTCAGCATCCGCAAGTTCCTCAAGATGGTCGGCGTCAACTCGCAGCGCGAGATCGAGCACGCCGTGGAGAAAGCGCTGGCGGCGAACAAGCTCTCGGGCAACGAGAGCCTGCCCGCCCATGTCACGCTCGAGATCCCGCAACTCGGCCTGAAGGTGCCGTTCCATGGCGAGATCAAACTAAAATAGGCGCATGAACAAAGCCCGGGAGTTCGACACCTCGGTCCTCGCGGAGCTGAAAGCGCTCCTCGGCGACCGGGTCTCCACTTCCGCCGCGGTGCGCGAGCACCACGGCAAGGACGAGTCGTACTTCCCGTACGCGCTGCCCGACGCGGTGGTGTTTCCGCACAGCACCGAAGAGGTGCGCGACGTCGTCAACATCTGCCGGCGCCATCGCGTGCCGATGATCCCCTACGGCGTCGGCACGTCGCTCGAGGGCCACATCCTCGCGATCAACGGCGGCGTGTCGATCGATCTCTCGCAGATGAACCAGGTGCTCGCCGTGCACGAGGAGGACCTCGACGCAGTGGTGCAGGCCGGCGTGACACGCAAGCAGCTGAACGAGTACATGAAGCACACCGGGCTGTTCTTCCCGGTGGATCCGGGCGCGGATGCGACGATCGGCGGCATGGCGGCAACCCGCGCGTCGGGGACCAATGCGGTGCGCTACGGCACGATGCGCGAGAACGTGCTCTCGCTCAAGGTAGTGCTCGCCGACGGGCGCATCATCCAGACCGCGCGGCGCGCCAAGAAATCGGCGGCGGGCTATGACCTCACGCGCCTCTTCGTGGGCTCGGAGGGAACGCTGGGAATCATCACCGAGGTGACGGTGCGGCTGTATCCGGTGCAGGAGGCGATGTCGGCGGCCGTCTGCGCTTTCGATTCGGTCGATGGCTGCACGCGCACCGTGATCGCGACCATCCAGTCGGGCATCCCGATCGCGCGCTGCGACATCGTGTGCGACAAGACGATTGCCGCCATCAACAAGTACAAGAAGACCCACTACCGCGTGGCGCCGACGGTGTTCTTCGAGTTCCACGGCTCGCGCAATTCCGTGGTCGAGCAGGCCGAAACCGTGCAGGCGATCGCCAGGGAGCACGGCGGCATGGACTTCCAGTGGGCCACCCAGCCCGAGGAGAGGAACCAGCTCTGGCAGGCGCGGCACGACGCGTACTTCGCCTGCCTGCAGATCCGGCCGGGCTCGCGCGCGGTGTCGACCGACGTCTGCGTGCCGATCTCGCGCCTTGCCGAATGCGTGCACGAGACGATGGAGGACGTGAAGAGCTACTTCGCGCCGGTGCCGCTGCTCGGCCACATCGGCGACGGCAACTTCCACCTGATGCTGCTGGTCGATCCGGCGAAGCCGCAGGAGACCGAGATCGCCAAGACCTTCAACAAGCGCCTGGTCGAGCGCGCGCTGCGCATGGAAGGCAGCTGCACCGGCGAGCACGGCATCGGCATGGGCAAGATGGGCTCGATGCGTCTCGAGCTCGGCGACGACGTCATCGACGTGATGCGCGACATCAAGCGCACGCTCGACCCCGATAACCTCCTCAATCCCGGCAAAGTCGTTCCACTCCAGTGAATTCGGATCCAGGGTCGCAATTCGCCTTCGCCGTCTTGCTCGCCGCCACGCTGCTCCCGGCGGCGGCGCAGACGCCGACGGCGGCGCCGGCTGCAGCGCCGGCCGAGCAGCAGCCGGCGAAGCCGCGGCCGCCGCTCAAGCTGCGGCTCGACGAAGCCGACTTGCGCTCGCTGACCCCGCCCACGCCGAAGGACGCCGAGAAGAAGCCGGATGACGCGGGCCTGCCGTCGCTCGGCGGTAATCCCTCGCCTGCATTGACTCGCAAGCCCTCCGAGGTCGTGCCGAAGGACCAGACGCCGGGCCTCTAGCGTGAGCGCCGAAGCACGCGTCCGCGAGCTGAAGCTCGACCTCAAGGCGCCGTCGCAGCCGGTGGCGAACTATGTGAACGCGGTGCGCACCGGAAATCTGCTGTTCCTGGCCGGGAAGGGACCGTGGGGAGTTAAAGGGAAGGTTGGCCGCGACTTCACCATCGAGCAGGCCTACCAGCAGGCGCGCGCGGTCGGCATCGATCTGCTCGCGGCGATGCGCGCCGAGCTCGGCAGCCTCGACAAGGTGCGGCGCGTGGTGAAGGTCCTCGGCATGGTCAATGCCGTGCCCGAGTTCGAGGACCAGCCGAAGGTGATCAACGGCTGCTCGGACCTGTTCGTCGAGGTGTTCGGCAGCCGCGGCAAGCACGCGCGCTCGGCGGTCGGCATGGGCTCGCTGCCGATGGGCATCCCGGTAGAGATCGAGTGCATCGTGGAGGTCGAATGAAGCCGTGGGGCGTCTCCCCCGCGAAAGCGGGCTTTTGCATAGCCGTTGTGCTTGGATTGCCCATCGCGGCGCTGGCGCAGAGCTGGGGCCCGCGCTCGCTCGAGGAGCTGAAGCAGGAGACGGTGCGGCGCGCCGAGCGCAACATCGTGCCGCTCACCGGCATCACGGCCGAGGATGCGCGCGAAGCGATGGCGAGCCTGCGCAGCCTCGAGCCCGACGACTGGGCGGCGGCGTGGAGCCGCATCGGCGAGCGCTACTTCGCGCGCGGCGATTACTTCCACGCCTGGGACAGCTTCAACGTCGCGCGCTGGCCGAGCGAGCGGCTCTCGAGCGGCAAGCAGAAG
>DASQIG010000393.1:0-9382 GCA_035631735.1 Burkholderiales bacterium
GTCACCAAGGCGAGCCCGAAGGAAATGATGCCGGTGGTCGACAAGCCGCTCATCCAGTACGCGGTGGAGGAGGCGGCTGCCGCCGGCATCACCGACATGATCTTCGTCACCGGTCGCAACAAGCGCGCCATCGAGGACCACTTCGACAAGGCTTACGAGCTCGAGACCGAGCTCGAGCGCAAGGGCAAGGAGGCGCTCCTCGCCCAGGTGCGCTCGGTGATTCCGGAGGGCGTGCGCTGCGTCTACATCCGCCAGCCCGAGCCGCTCGGCCTCGGCCACGCGGTGCTCTGCGCGCAGCCCGTGGTGGGCGACGACCCCTTTGCCGTGATCCTCGCCGACGACCTGATGGACTCCAATCCGCCGGCGATGGCTCGGATGGCGCAGATCTTCGAGAGAGAAGGCGCGTCGCTGCTGGGCGTGGAGGAGGTGCCGCGCGACCAGACGCAAAGCTATGGCATCGTCACGATCGAAAGCATGCAGGGCGACATGGCGCGCATCCACAGCATCGTCGAGAAGCCCAAGCCGGCGCAGGCGCCTTCCAACCTGGCCGTCATCGGGCGTTACGTGCTGACGGCGCACATCTTCGATCTGCTGAGTGCCGTGACGCCCGGCGCGGGCGGCGAGATCCAGCTCACCGACGCGATCTCCGCGCTGCTCGCCGAGGAACGCGTGCTCGCGGTGCGGCTGCCGGGCCGGCGTTTCGACTGCGGCTCGAAGCTCGGCTATCTGCAAGCGATGGTGGAGCTGGGCGTGCGCCATCCCGAGGTCGGCGCGGCTTTCGCGCGCTATCTCGAGTCACGCTAAGGAAGCTCTGAAGTAGTCGCCCCCCGCGAAAGCGACGGCTAGCCTCTTTTTCCGAGATTCCCTAGACTCGGCGCCATGCCCGATTCGCAAGCGGCGTGGCGCTTTCTCGAGCAATCCGACCTCGTCGCGAGCTCAGAGGAGATCCAGGCTGGAGTGCGGCGCGTGGCGAACGAAGTGACCGCACGGCTTGCCACGAGCTATCCGCTGCTCCTCGTGGTGATGGGCGGCGCCGTGGTTTTCGCCGGGCAGCTCCTGCCGCTCCTGCGCTTCCCGCTCGACCTCGATTACATCCACGCATCGCGTTATGGACGCGAGACGCGCGGCGCGCACATCGACTGGCGCGTGGCGCCACCGGCCGAAGTGCACGGCCGCGCGGTGCTGGTGGTGGACGACATCCTCGACGGCGGCCACACCATGGCGGCGATCCGCGAGCGGCTGCTCGAGCTCGGCGCGGCGAGCTTCCACTGCGCCGTGCTGGTCGAGAAGCGCCTGGCGCGCGCGAAGCCGATCCGCGCCGATTTCGTCGGCCTCGAGATCGACGACCGTTTCGTCTTCGGCTGCGGCATGGACGCGAAGGGCTACTGGCGCAACCTCCCCGAGATCCGCGCCATGCGCGAGTCCTGATGCTGGCGATCATCGGCGGCAGCGGCCTAAACCAGCTGGGCATGGCCATCACCGAGCCCAAGGCCGCGCGCACACCGTACGGCGAACCGTCGGGCCCGCTCGTCTTCGGCCGCATCGCCAAGCGCGATGTGGTTTTCCTCGCGCGCCATGGCGAGGGCCATCGCTTTGCGCCGCATGAGGTCAACTACCGCGCGAATCTCCGGGCGCTGAAGGACGCTGGCGCGCTCGAGGTACTTTCGGTCGCCACGGTGGGTGGCATCCGCGCCGCGCTGGTGCCCGGGACGCTCGTGCTGCCAGACCAGATCATCGACTACACGTGGGGCCGCCAAGCGACCTACCACGAGGGCCCCGGCGCCGAGGTGAGCCATATCGATTTCACGGAGCCTTACTCGCAGGGACTGCGCAACAGGATTCGCCGGGCGGCTCGTGCCTGCGGCGAGAAGCTTGTCGAGAGCGGCGTCTACGCCGCGACGCAGGGCCCGCGGCTCGAAACGGCGGCAGAGATTAATCGCCTGGAGCGCGACGGTGCCGACATCGTGGGCATGACCGCCATGCCCGAGGCTGCGCTCGCGCGCGAGATCGGCCTGGAATACGCGGCCATCGCCGTGGTGGCGAACTACGCCGCCGGGCGCGGCGATGCGAAGCACGCAGTGCCACTCGACAGCATCGCCGCCGTGCTCGAGCAAGCGATGGCGCGCGTGCACCGCATCATCGAGGAGCTGTGCCGATGATCCGTGAAGTGCTGCGCATGGGCGATCCGCGGCTGTGGCAGCGCTCGCAGGAGATGAAGGAGTTCGGCACGCCAGAGATCTTCGCGCTCCTCGCCGACATGCGCGACACGATGGCGCACTTGAATGGCGCCGGGCTCGCCGCGCCGCAGATCGGCGTCGGCCTGCGCGTTGTCATCTTCGGCGTGCATGCCAATCCGCGCTATCCCGATGTCGAGGAAGTGCCCGACACGGTACTCATCAATCCAGTGCTTACGCCCCTGGGTGAGGAGATCGAGGAGGGCTGGGAAGGCTGCCTCTCGGTGCCCGGCATGCGCGGCTGGGTGCCGCGCTATACGCGGCTGCGCTACCGCGGATTCGATGCGCTCGGCACGCCGTTCGAGCGCGAGGTCTCCGGCTTCCATGCGCGCGTCGTGCAGCACGAGGTCGACCATCTCGACGGCATCCTCTATCCGATGAGGATCCGCGACCTTACCCGGTTCGGCTTCAACGAAGCGCTGTTTCCGGGACAGGATCTGCCGCAGGAAGACTGAGCTCGGCGAGCAGTTCCTGCTCGAGCTGCAGCACCGTCTTCGGCGCCTGCAATGCCTCGCCCGAGACGAGGAACACGTCCTCCGCCCGGTCGCCCAGCGTGTTGATGCGCGCGGTCTGCAGGCTGATGTGGTGCCGCGCGAGGATGCGCGCCACGCCGTAGAGCAGTCCCGGCCGGTCGCTCGCCACGATCGAGAGCACCTGATAGGCGCCGCGCTCGTCGGGCCGGATGTCGACGGCGGGCGAGATCGGGAAGTGCCGCACCCGGCGCGAGAGCCGCCCGCCGCGCGGCGGGCCGAGCGGCGCCTGCGATTGCAGCTCTTCGGCAAGCCCGGACTCGATCATGCTGATGAGATCGCGGTAATGCGTGCCGGCGCCCGCGCCCATGACGACGAAGGTGTCGAGCGCATAGCCCGAGCGCGTGGTGTGGATCTTGGCTTCCGCGATGTTGTAGCCGGCGCGGTCGAAATGGCCGCAGATGCGCGCGAAAAGGCCCTCACGGTCCTTCGTGTAAATCATCACCTGCAGGCCTTCGCCGAAGGGCGCGAGGCGCGCCTTCACTACCGGGCGGTCGGCGTCCACGCGGTAATGCAGGTTGCGCGTATGCCAGGCGATCTCCTGCGCGTCGTGGCGCAGGAAGTAGGTGATGTCGAGGCTCGCCCACAGCCGGTCCTTGACCGCATCCGAGAGCGCGTACAAGCGCAATAGGCGCGTCGCCTCGGCTTGCTTTTCGGCCAGCGCGGCATCGCGCGCGAGCGGCTCGCCGGTGAGAACGCGGCGCGTGGCGCGGAACAGATCTTCCAGCAGCTTGCCTTTCCAGGCGTTCCAGACCTTCGGGCTGGTGCCGCGGATATCGGCGACCGTGAAGAGGTACAGCGCCACCAGCCGGCGCTCCGTCTGCAGCTTGTCGGCGAAGGCGCGCACCACCTCGGGGTCGTAGACGTCGCGCTTCTGCGCGACATGCGACATGGCGAGATGGTTCTCCACCAGGAACTCGACCAGCTCGCGATCATCGGCCGCCAGCCCGTGGCGCTTCGCGAAGCTGATGACGTCGCGTGCGCCGAGCTGCGAATGGTCGCCGCCGCGGCCCTTGGCGATGTCGTGGTAGAGCGCCGCGATATAGAGCAGCCAGCGCCGCTCGAAGCCGTTCATCAGCTCCGTGCACAGCGGGAACTCGTGCGCGAATTCCGGCTGCGTGAAGCGCCGCAGGTTGCGCACCACCATCAGAATGTGCTGGTCCACGGTGTAAACGTGGAACAGGTCGTGCTGCATCTGGCCGACGATGCCGCCGAACTCCGGCAGGTAGCGGCCCAGGATGCCGTACTGATTCATGCGCCGGAACTCGTGCACGATGCCGCGCGGCTGCTGCAGGATGTGCAGGAACATGAGCCGCGCCAGCGGCTCCTTGCGAAAACGCGCATCGATCTTCGAGCTGGCCCGGTAGAGAGCGCGCAGCGTGCGGGCGGTCATGCCGCGCAGCTGCTGGTGCTGCATCATGAGCAGGAAGCTCTCGAGAATCGCGAGCGGCTCGCGCACGAACGTGTCCTCGCGCTTGACGTGCAGCAGCTCGCTGCGCACCTCGAAGCGTTCGTTCAGCGCGCGCGGCGCGGTGTCCGGGCGCGGCGCGAGCCGCGCCTCGAGGTTCTGCATGAGGATGGTGTTGAGCTGCGTCACTCCCTTTGCCGTCTGGTAGTAACGCTGCATCATCGCTTCGCTCGCACGCCGGTTTGCGCTGTCGGCGAAGCCCATTTGCTTGGCGAGCGCCGTCTGCACGTCGAACACCAGGCGGTCCTCGCGCCGCCCGGCGAGGTAATGCAGCCGGACGCGCAGGTCCTGGAGCACCGCTTCGTGCCGCGCCAAGCTCGCTGCCTCATCGCGCTCGATCAAGCCCTGGGCGACGAGATCCCGCCAGCGCCGCCCGAGGCCCGCGGCGCGGGCGATCCACTGGATGACCTGCAGATCGCGCAGCCCGCCCGGCGCCTCCTTGAGGTTCGGCTCGAGCGAGTAGGGCGAGTCCTGGTGCTTGGCGTGGCGCTGCTCCTGCTCGAGCTTTTTCGCCTTGAAGAAGGCGACCGGGTCGAGCGCCTCGGCGAGCGCGCGTTCCAGCTGCCGGTAAAGCGCGCGGCTGCCGCAGAGATAGCGCGATTCGAGGAGCGTGGTGCGGACAGTGACGTCGTCCTTCGCAGCCGCGACGCAGCCCTCCACGGTGCGCACGCTGTGCCCGATCTCGAGGCCGATGTCCCACAGCGTGCCGATCAGCCGCTCGAGCGCTTCACGCTCGGCCGGCTCGGGCTCGTGCGCCAGCAGGACGAGCAGGTCGATATCCGAGCTCGGGTAGAGCTCGCCGCGTCCATAACCGCCAGTCGCCACCAGCGCGGCGCTTGCCGGCAGGCCGGGCACGGACTTCACGGTGCGGTCGATGAGCTGCGCGTGCGCCTTGAGCAGCTCGCGCGGTTGAGGATGCGCGAGATACGCCGCGCGCAGTGCGGCGCGCTCGGCCGCGACCTGCTCGCGCAGCGTCGCCGCGCTCACGCAGGAGCGGCCCGCTCGCGGGCCGGTGGTGGCGGCGGCGGCGGCGCGCCCGGCGACAGCGTGAGCACCTCGTAGCCGTGCTCGGTCACGGCGACGGTGTGCTCCCATTGGGCCGAGAGGCTGTGGTCCTTGGTCACGATCGTCCAGCCGTCGGCGAGCTCGCGGATGGCGGCCTTGCCGGCATTGATCATCGGCTCGACGGTGAAGGTCATGCCGGGCTGCAGCGTGATGCCGGTGCCGGGCTTGCCGTAGTGCAGGACCTGGGGCTCCTCGTGGAAGCGGCGCCCGATGCCATGGCCGCAGAACTCGCGCACCACCGAGAAGCCGGCCGCCTCCGCGCGTGCCTGGATCGCGGCGCCGACGTCGCCGAGCCGCGCGCCGGGCCGCACGGCGCGGATGCCTTCCCACATGCACTCGTAGGTCACCTCGACCAGGCGACGCGCCTGGATGCTCGGCTCGCCGACGTAGAACATGCGGCTGCAGTCGCCGTGGAAGCCGTCCTTGATGACAGTGATATCGATGTTGAGGATGTCCCCCGCCTTGAGCACCCGATCGCCGGGCACGCCGTGGCACACCTGGTGGTTGACCGACGTGCAGATCGATTTCGGAAAGGGCTTATAGCCCGGCGGCGCATAGTTGAGCGGCGCCGGCACCGTGCCTTGCTCCTTCACCATGTAGTCATGGCACAGATCGTTCAGCTTGCCGGTCGCGACGCCGGGCTTTACGTACGGGGTAATGAAATCGAGCACCTCGGAGGCGAGGCGCCCGGCGACGCGCATCCGCTCGAGCTCCTCGGCGGTCTTCGGAACTACAGCCATTGGACTGATTATGCTAGAATTTTGAACTCGCCTGCGTCGCAGCAAGCAACCTTGTCGCAGGCAATTATCCCGCGCCACCGCTAGGGTGCTTCGACTCGCTGCATGAGCCGGGGTTCTGGTAGGCGCGGCAGACCTAACCCTAAGGAGAGCTTGGGTGTCGGCAACGATGCGACAAATGCTGGAAGCAGGGGTGCATTTCGGGCACCAGACCCGCTACTGGAACCCGAAGATGGCGCAGTACATCTTCGGCCACCGCAACAAGATCCACATCATCAACCTCGAGAAGACCCTGGCGCTGTACCAGGAGGCGCTCAAGTTCGCGCGCCAGCTCGCCGCCAACCGCGGCATGCTGCTTTTCGTGGGCACCAAGCGCCAGGCGCGCGACATCGTTCGCGAGGAGGCGCAGCGCTGCCAGATGCCCTACGTCGACCACCGGTGGCTCGGCGGCATGCTCACCAACTTCAAGACGGTGAAGCAGTCGATCAAGCGGCTGAAAGAGATGGAGAGCCTCGCGCAGGACGGCGGGCTCGAGCGCATGTCGAAGAAGGAAGCGCTCGGCATCACCCGCGAGATGCAAAAGCTGCAACGCTCGCTCGGCGGCATCAAGGAACTCAGCGCGCTGCCCGATGCGCTGTTCGTGATCGACGTCGGCTACCAGAAAGGTGCGGTCGCCGAGGCGGTGAAGCTCGGCATCCCGGTGATCGGCGTGGTCGACACGAATCATTCGCCGGAAGGCATCGATTACATCATTCCGGGCAATGATGACTCGAGCCGCGCGATCCGCCTGTATGCGCGCGGCATCGCCGACGCGGTGCTCGAAGGGCGTACGCAGTCGCTCGAGGAAGTCGCATCAGCCTCGCGCGACGAGTTCGTCGAGGTGGCAGAGGATGAAGCGGCCGAGTAGCTTTCCCGCGACTCGCCAGCGAAAAGGGGCTTCGGCCCCTTTTTTTCAACCTGTAGGGAGCGTTTCGCAATGGCAGAGATTAGTGCGGGGCTGGTGAAGGAGCTGCGCGAGCTGACCGGCCTGGGAATGATGGAGTGCAAGAAGGCGCTGGCCGAGTGCCAAGGCGACCTGAAGAAGGCCGAGGAGCTGCTGCGCATCAAGAGCGGCGCCAAGGCGAGCAAGGCCGCGAGCCGCATCGCCGCGGAAGGCGTGATCGGCGCCTGGCTCGCCGCGGATGCCAGGCTCGGCGCGCTCGTCGAGCTGAACAGCGAGACCGACTTCGTCGCCAAGAACGACGACTTCGTGGCATTCGCCCGCTCGCTCGCCGAGCTCGTGGCGACGCGCAACCCGGCGGATGTCGCCGAGCTCGGGTCCCTGGATAGCACCGCAGGCAAGATCGAGGCGCGCCGCCAGGCGCTGGTGCAGAAGATCGGCGAGAACATCACCGTCCGCCGCTTCAAGCGCCTGCAGGCGAGGGGCAAGCTCGCGCTTTACGTGCACGGCGCCAAGATCGGCGTGCTGGTCGACTACGACGGGCCGGAAGACGCCGGCAAGGACCTCGCCATGCACATCGCCTTCGCCAGGCCCGCTTACTTGCGCCGAAGCGATGTGCCGTCCGACGTGGTCGCCGATGAACGGCGCATCCAGGAAGCGCGGGCGAAGGAATCCGGCAAGCCCGCGGAGATCATCGCGAAGATGGTCGAGGGCGCCGTCAACAAGTTCCTTGGCGAAAAAACGCTGCTTGGCCAACCCTTCGTCAAGGATGACAAGCAGACGGTGGAGAAGATGCTCGCGGCGCGCAAGGCGAAGATCCACGGCTATGCGTTCTTCGTCGTCGGCGAGGGTATCGAAAGAAAAAGCACTGACTTCGCCGCCGAAGTGATGGCGCAGGCCGGCAGAGCACATTGACCCCCAAGTACAAGCGGATCCTCCTCAAGCTGTCAGGCGAAGCCCTGATGGGCGAGGATCCGTTTGGCATCAATCGCCAGACGATCGAGAGCATCGTGGCCGAGGTGGCGCAGGTCTCGCGCCTGGGCGTGGAGATCGGCATCGTCATCGGCGGCGGCAACATCTTCCGCGGACTCGCGCCGGGCGCGGCGGGAATGGACCGGGCCACCGCCGATTACATGGGAATGCTCGCCACGGTGATGAACGCGCTCGCGCTGCAGGACGCGATGCGCCAGGCGGGCATTTCGAGCCGCGCGCTCTCGGCGCTCAACATCGAGCAGGTGGTCGAGCCCTACATCCGCGGCAAGGCGATCCGCTATCTCGAGGAGGGCAAGATCGTCATCTTCGCCGCGGGCACCGGAAATCCCTTCTTCACCACCGATACGGCGGCGGCGCTACGCGGCAGCGAGATGGGCGCGGAGATCGTCATCAAGGCGACCAAGGTGGACGGCGTCTACACCGCCGACCCCAAGCGCGACCCGCGCGCCCAGCGCTATACGCGCCTCACCTTCGACGAGGCGATCGTGAAGAACCTTAAGGTGATGGACGCTACCGCGCTCACGCTGTGCCGCGACCAGAAGCTGCCGATCAACGTCTTCAGCATCTTCAAGCCCGGGGCGCTCAAGCGCGTGGTGCTCGGAGAGGACGAAGGCACGCTGGTTCACGTATGATTTTCGCGGGAGGAAGCCCATGGCCTTGGTGATCGCGGACCTTAAGAAGACGACCGACCAGAAGATGGACAAGACCATCCAGGCGTTCAAGGCCGACCTCGCCAAGGTGCGCACCGGCCGCGCCCACACCGGACTCCTCGATCACGTGCAGGTCGACTACTACGGCACGCCGACGCCAATCAACCAGGTGGCGAAGGTGACGCTGCTCGACGCGCGCACCATCGGCGTTGCGCCCTTCGAGAAGAAGATGACCCAGCCGATCGACAAGGCGATCCGCGACGCCGACCTCGGCCTCAATCCCGCCGCATCGGGCGACACCATCCGCGTGCCGATGCCCGCGCTTACCGAGGAGCGACGCAAGGAGCTCATCAAGGTGGTGAAGCACGAAGCCGAAAATGCGCGCGTCGCCGTGAGGAACCTCCGGCGGGACGCGATTCACCACCTCAAGGATGCGCTGAAGAAGCACGAGGTCTCGGAGAACGACGAGCGCCGCGCGCAGGACGAGGTGCAGAAGATGACCGACCGCCACATCGCGGAGATCGACAAGCTGTTGCAGCAGAAGGAAAGCGAGCTGATGGCCGTATGAACCAACCGAGCTCCACGCAGGAGGTCCCCGCGCACGGCGACGTACCGCGCCACGTCGCGATCATCCTGGACGGCAACGGCCGCTGGGCGCGCAGCCGCATGCTGCCGCGCATCGCCGGCCACCGGCGCGGCCTCGAGGCGGTGCGCGCGACGGTCGAGAACTGCGCCGAGCGCGGCATCGAGTACCTGACGCTGTTC
>DASQIG010000394.1:0-3336 GCA_035631735.1 Burkholderiales bacterium
CACCGACAGCCAGGCGTAGCGCTCAAGCCGCATAGTCGCGATACAGCCGCACCAGCGAACCGGGTGGCGCCGCTGGCAAGCGCGCCGTCAGGGAAGCCAATTCGACCAGCGCAATATGCCGCGGCTCGCCGGCGCTCGCCACGAAGCGGCGCACCTGCAGCACGCCCGCGATCTCTGGCATGCGGATCTCGCGTTCGGCGGTAAGCAGAAGCACAGCCTTTGCGAGCGCATGCGCATCGCCGTGTCCGGGCTGCACTTGCTCGCACGCCCAGCGCTTGAAGAGGACGCATCTGCCCATGCACCGGCGCGTCCACGGCGTCGCACCTGCATGGCGGGCCAGATACTCCGGCGACTGGAGCACCGCGGGCGAATCGAGCTCGTAGGTCGCCAGGTATTTGCCTTCGCCCGGCGCGCCGGGCGCGACCCAGCGCCGCGCCGAGCGAAATCCCGGGATCGCGAGCCGCTCGGGCAGGTGCTCGGTGTCGTACCAGGCGTTGAATTCCTCCTCCATCGCAGCCGGGGGCTCGGTCATGGTGAGCAGCAGTCCGCGGTTCGTCATGCCGGGCGCACCCTGCCTCTCTCGATCGCGTAGGCGCGATCCGCAAGCCGCGCTGCGAACTGCGCATTCTGTTCGCAGACCAGCACGCTCAGCCCAGCACGCTTCAGCTCGGCGAGCGCCGCGGCCATCTGCCGCACGACGAGCGGCGCGAGACCCTCGGACGGCTCATCGAGGAGCACCGCGCGCGGATTGCCCATCAGCGTCCGCGCGATGGCGAGCATCTTTTGCTCGCCACCCGACATGCGCGCGCCGAGGCGGTCCTTCATTGCAGCCAAGGGCGGGAACAGCGCGAACACGCGCGCCTCGTCCCACGCTGGCAGCCCAGCGCGCGGCGCGCGACGACCCACTTCCAGGTTTTCCGCCACGGTGAGCCCTGTGAATATCCGGCGGTCCTCCGGCACGTAGCCGAGGCCAAGGCGCACGATCTCGTAGGCCTCCAGCCGTGCGAGCGGCGTGGCGTCGAAGCGCAGGTCGCCCGCGCGCGCGATGAGGCCCATGATGGCCTTGAGGGTAGTCGATTTTCCGGCGCCGTTGCGCCCGGTGAGCGTGACCACCTCGCCCGCGCCGAGCTCGAGCTCCACGTCGAACAGCACACGCGCCCGCCCGTAGCCCGCCGTCAAGCCACTCACCTCAAGCAGTGCCAAGGTACACCTCCTGCACGCGTGGATCGGCGCGCACGACTTCCGGCGCACCCACAGCGATCAGCTCTCCAGCGTGCAGCACGAGCACGCGATCAGCGTGGCCGAAGACGATGTCCATGTCGTGCTCGGTGAAAAGGACGGCGATGCCGTCGGTCTTCGCGAGCGTACGCGCGAGCGCCATCAGCGCGCCGCGCTCTTCCGGCGCCATACCCGCCGTGGGCTCGTCCATGAGAAGCAGGCGGGGACGATTGGCGAGCGCGATGGCGAGCTCCACGCGCTTGAGGTCGCCATAGGCGAGCAGCGCGCAGGGCCGGGCCGCCTGACCGAGCATCCCCACGCGCTCGAGGAGCGCGGCTGCTTTCGCAACGTGCAGGCGGTGAAAAGCGGCGAACGGCGCATAGAGCCGCCGCTCCGCCGACACCAGCGCCATCTGCAGGTTCTCGCGCACGGTCATCGAGCCGAACGTGGCGGTGATCTGGAAGGTGCGCCCGACGCCGAGCCGCCAGATATCGCGCGGCGCGCGCCGCACGAGGCTCTGGCCGTCAAGCGTGATCTCACCTGCGTCGGGCGCGAGCTGGCCGTTGAGCAGGTTGAAGCAGGTCGTCTTGCCGGCGCCGTTGGGGCCGATCATGGCGACCAGCTCGCCCGAAGACACGTTGAACGAGACGCCCCGCAACGCCTGCACGCCGCCATAGCTCTTTGCGAGGCCTCGCACGACGAGCGCGGTCACCTGGCGAAGCGCTCCTTCAGATAGCCGGCAATGCCGCGCGGGAAGACGAGCACCAGTGCGAGCACCACGAGCCCGATGGCGGCGTGCCAATATTCGACCTCGCGCGCGAGTGCATCCTGCAGCCAGACGAACAGCGCCGCGCCCCAAGCCGGGCCGGTCAGCGTCTGCACGCCGCCGAGGAGCACCATGACGAGCGCATCCACCGAGCGCGGCACCGAGAGCGTCTCGGGGGAAATGGAGCCCTTGGAGAACGCGTAGAGCGCGCCCGCGATGCCGGCGAAAGCGCCGGCGACGGCGAAGCCGATCCACTGCACGCGGCGCACGTCGATGCCGATCGCATCCGCGCGCAGCGGCGCATCGCGCGCGGCGCGCAGCGTGTAGCCAAGCGGCGCAGCGAGCGCGCGCCAAAGCAAGATGATGCCCGCCGCACAGACGACCAGAGCGAGGTAGTAATACGCCGGCTTAAATGCGAGCCACGGCGGCGGCCACACGCCGATCAGGCCGTTCGATCCGCCGGTCACGCTGTCCCACTGGAATGCGACCGACCACGCGATCTGCGCGAAGGCGAGCGTCAGCATGGCGAGATACACGCCGGCGAGGCGCACCGCGAACCAGCCGCACAGCATCGCGCCGGCAAGCGCGAGCAACGGCGCGAGGGCGAGCGCCGCGGCCATCGGCACGTGCGCCCGCAACAGCAGCAGCGCCGCCCCGTAGGCACCGAGACCGAAGTAGGCGGCATGGCCGAACGACGCGAGCCCGCCGGGGCCCATGATGAAGTGCAGGCTCGCCGCGAATAGCGCGAACACGAGGATATCGGTGGCCAGCACGAGCGTGTATTCATCACCCACCAGCGGCAATGCGGCGAGCAGCGCAAGCAGGCAAGCGAGCGCGAGCGCCGCTTTGCGATCGATGCGCCCGAGCGGCGGCTCTGCGGCTTGCGCGCCGCGATGCGCGAGCAGCGGCTTGCCAAGCAGGCCCCACGGCCGCAGGACAAGTACTACTGCCATGACGATGAACTCAACGACCAGCGTGATCTCCGAATAGCCGAAGCCGATGCAGAAGGCCTTCACCTCGCCGATGAGAAGCGCGGCGAGGAAAGCGCCCGGGATCGAGCCCAGGCCGCCGACCACCACCACAACGAAGGCATCGGAGATCGCGGCCAGGTCGACGGCGAGACTTGCGGGTTCGCGCGGCACGGCGAGCGCGCCGGCCGCACCGGCGAGGAGCGCGCCGAGCGCGAAGATGCCGGTGAAGAGCCAACGCTGGTTGACGCCCAGCGCCGCGGTCATTTCGCGATCCTCAGTCGCCGCACGCACCAGCGTGCCCCAACGCGTGCGCGTAAGGAGTGCGTGGAGCAGCGCGAACACGAGCGGGCCGAGCGCCATCAGCAGCAGGTCGTAGCGCGG
>DASQIG010000395.1:0-4472 GCA_035631735.1 Burkholderiales bacterium
GGCGCAGGCGCGGCCCATCGCATCGTTCAGCCAGCGGCGCTCGTAGAGCAGGTAATGCGCCGCGTCGTGCGCGATCACGAAAAGCGCATGCTGCCGCGTGCCGATGACGAGAATCGCCGGGATCAGCACCAGCGGATTAGGCCACCCGGCGAGCGCCGCGGCGATCGCGATGGCAAGCACCGCCACATCGGCGAGGATCGCGGCGCTCGCGCGCCAGGCGGACCGCCGAACGAGCTCGCGAACCAGCTCCTTCGGCAAGGCGCGCCGATAGTCGTCCTTGAACTCTTCGCCGCTCACCGCCCTACTTGTCGAGGCCGCCGACGAGGATGTATTTCACCTCGAGGAATTCCTCGAGGCCGTACTTCGAGCCCTCGCGGCCGAGGCCCGACTGCTTCACGCCGCCGAACGGCGCGACCTCGGTGGAGATGATGCCGGCGTTCGCGCCGACGATGCCCGTCTCCATGCGTTCGGCGACGCGGAAGATGCGGCCGACGTCGCGGCTGTAGAAGTAGCCGGCGAGCCCGAACTCGGTGTCGTTGGCGAGATCGATCACCTCCTCCTCGGTCTTGAAACGAATCAGCGGCGCGACCGGGCCGAAGGTTTCCTCGCGCGAGACGGCCATCGCCGGCGTGACGTCCGCGATCACCGTCGGTTCGAAGAACAAACCGCCGCGGCTATGACGCTTGCCGCCCAGGATGATCCTGGCGCCTTTGCCGACGGCATCGGCGACGTGCGCTTCCACCTTCCTCACGCCGTTCTCGTCGATCAGCGGCCCGATGACCACGCCGGGCTCGGTGCCGGCGCCGACCTTGAAGCCTTTCACTTTCTCCGTGAGCTTGGCGGCGAATCGGTCGTAGACGCCGTCCTGCACGTAGATGCGGTTGGCGCAGACGCAGGTCTG
Organism: Burkholderiales bacterium; assembly: GCA_035631735.1. Classification (GTDB taxonomy): domain Bacteria; phylum Pseudomonadota; class Gammaproteobacteria; order Burkholderiales; family SG8-39; genus SCGC-AG-212-J23. The sequence continues at coordinate 902 of DASQIG010000395.1, forward strand.
GCCCGCGTTGCGGTACTTCGACGCGAGCGCGCCATCGACCGCCGCGTCGAGATCGGCGTCGTCGAAGACGATGAACGGCGCGTTGCCGCCGAGCTCGAGCGAGAGCTTCTTGATGGTGTCGGCGCACTGGCGCATGAGCACGCGCCCGGTTTCGGTAGAGCCGGTGAATGAGAGCTTGCGCACGATCGGATTGGCGCAGAGCTCGTTGCCGATCGCCTTGGAGTCGCCCGTCATGATGTTGAGCACGCCTTTCGGGATGCCGGCGCGCTCGCCGAGTTCCGCCAGCGCGAGCGCCGAGTAGGGCGTCTGCCCCGCCGGCTTGATGATCACGGTGCAGCCGGCGGCGAGCGCCGGGCCGGCCTTGCGCGTGATCATGGCGTTGGGGAAATTCCATGGCGTGATCAGTGCGCATACGCCGATCGGCTGCTTCATGACGATGATGCGCTTGTCGGCCCACGGCGAGGGAATGGTGTCGCCGTAAGCGCGCTTGCCTTCTTCCGCGAACCACTCGATGAACGACGCGCCGTAGGCGATCTCGCCGCGCGACTCGGTGAGGGGCTTGCCCTGCTCGGCGGTCATGATCTGCGCGAGATCTTCCTGGTTCGCCATCATGAGATCGAACCATTTGCGCAGGATCGCGGCGCGCTCCTTCGCCGTCTTTGCGCGCCACGCGGGCCAGGCGCGCTCGGCGGCTTCGATCGCGCGCTTGGTCTCCGCCGCAGCCATGCGCGGCACGCTGCCGAGCTCGGCGCCCGTCGCCGGGTTGTGCACGGCGATGGTATTGCGCGAGTCGGCGTCGAGCCATCTGCCGTCGATGTAGCACTGCTCGCGCAGCAGTTTCGGATCCTTCAGGGAAAGGCCGGCGACCGCGGCCTCGGCAGGAGCGTTCATGCGGACCTCCAAAAGAAAAATTTTACTCCCCGGAATTCCCTGCAATGCCTATTCGATGCGGATGTTGGCGCTCTTGATGATCTCGCCGTAGCGCTCCTGCTCGCGGCGCATGAACGCGGCCATCTCTTCCGGTGTGCTCGAGACGGCGTCGAGGCCGATGTTGACCATGCGCTCCTTCAGGTCCGCGGACTGCAGCGCCTTCTGTATCTCCGCCGAAAGGCGAGTCAGCACGTCGCGCGGCGTTCCCGCCGGCGCGGCATAGCCGATCCACGCGGCGGCGTCGTAGCCGGTAAGCCCGGCGCTTTCCGCCAGCGGCGGCACATCGGGCAGTGCGGCCGTTCGCTTCGCGGTGGACACGCCGTAGGTCTTGAGCCGGCCGGACTTGATATGCGGTGCCGTGGCCGCGACCGTCTCCACGGTATAGGTGATCTCGCCGTTCATGATGTCGGTCAGCGCGGGCGCGGTGCCCTTGTACGGCACATGGCGCGCGCCGTGGATGCCGGCCATCGAGTTGAAGAGCTCGGTGAAAAGATGCGCCGTCGCGCCGGTACCCGAGGACGAGAAGGTGTACTTGCCGGGATCGGCCTTGATCGCGGCGATGAATTCCTTCGCATCGGCGGCCGGGAACGAGGGATGCACCACCAGCGCGAAGGGCGTCGCCGCGACCAGGCTGATGGGCGCCAGGTCCTTGAGCGGCTCGTAGGGCACCTTCTGCAGGTGCAGCATGATCGACAGCGGCCCGCTCGAGGCGGCGAGCAGCGTGTAGCCGTCGGGCGCGCTCTTCACCACGGCATCGGTACCGATCGAGCCGCCAGCGCCGGGCTTGTTGTCGATGACGAACGGCTGGCCGAGCGCGTCCTGCAGCTTCTGCGCGACCACGCGCGCGGCGATGTCGGTCGCCTGGCCGGGCGTCCAGGGCACGATCACTCTCACCGCGCGGTTCGGATACGGCTGCGCGAGCGCCGCGCTGCAGGTCAGCGCGCATAGCAGAGCGACTGCGGTTTTCATCGGCGATTCCTCCTCGCGGCCGATTCTAGAACGTGCCCGGGTAGGCGCCACCGTCGATCAGGAAGTTCTGTCCCGTGACGTAGCTTGCCTGCGCGCTGCAGAGGTAGGCGCAGGCGTCGCCGAATTCCGCCGGGTCGCCGAGCCGTCCGGCCGGAATCGAACGCAGCCGCTCGGCCGCCGCCTGCTCCTCGGTCATCCCGGCCGCCTTGGCGAAGCCGGCGAGCGTCTGCCGCGTGCGGTCGGTGAGGAACGAGCCGGGGAGCAGGTTGTTGATGGTGACGTTGTGCTTGACCGTCTGGCGCGCCAGGCCGGCTATGAAACCCGTAAGGCCGGTACGCGCGCCATTGGACAACCCCAACGCGGGGATCGGCGCCTTCACGGCCATGGAAGTGATGTTGACGATGCGGCCGAACCTGCGCGCGATCATGCCGTCGACGGTCGCCTTGATCAGCTCGATCGGCGTCAGCATGTTAGCGTTCAGCGCCTTGAACCACGTGTCGCGATCCCACTCGCGAAAGTCGCCGGTCGGCGGTCCGCCGGCGTTGGTAACGAGAATGTCGGGCGCCGGACAAGCCGCCAGCGCCGCGCGCCGGCCTTCATCGGTAGTGATATCACCCGCGACCGCGATCACCTCCACGCCGCACTGCTTGCGGATTTCGGTGGCGGTCGCTTCCAGCGCTTCGCGCCCGCGAGCCGTGATGACGAGCCGCACGCCTTCGCGCGCCAGCGACACGGCGCAGCCGCGCCCGAGTCCCTTGGAGGCGGCGCAGACCAGCGCCGTTTTTCCGCGGATGCCGAGATCCATGGTCAGCTCCTTTTCACCGAGACGAGCAGCACGCCGAAAATCACCAGTGCGCCACCGAGCGCCTGCACGGCGGTGAAGCGCTCATCGAGGCCGAGCGCGCTGGTGATCGCCACGCTGACCGGACCGAGCGCGCCGATCAGCGCGAACTCCGGCGCGCCGATGCGCTTCAGCGCCTCGGCCTGGATGAAGAGCGGCAGCACGGTGGTGAACGTGGCTAACACGATGGCGTAGATCCAGACCTTGGTCGGCAGCTCGAGCGCCGACATCGGCTCGATCGCGAAGAACTGCACGACGGCCGGCAGCGTGGCGAGCGCCATCGAGCAGGCGGTGAAGCGCATCGAGCCGATGCGCCTGACCATTTCGCCGCCGGCGACGAGATAAGTCGCGTAGAAGAGCGACGAGGCGAAGACGAACAGCGCCCCCAGCATGAACAGCTTGCCCTCGGCGCCGCCGTGCGCCTGGCTGGACAGGATCAGCGCGACCCCCGCGTAGGTGATGACGAGCGCGCTGAGCTGCCGGCGCGTCGGGCGCCGCTGCAGGAAGAGGAACGAAATCAGCAGCACGAGCGTCGGGTAGAGATACAGGATCAGGCGGCCGACACCCGCGCCGACGTATTGCAGGCCGATGAAGTCGAGGAAGCTCGCCGCGTAGTAACCGATGAAGCCCAGTGCCGCGACCTTGGCCCAATCGAGCGCCGTGAGCCGCGGCTCCTCCCCCCGCAGCCACCACGCCACGATCAGGAAGAACGGCAGCGCGATGCTCATCCGCAGGAAGAGCAGCGTGACCGGTGAAACCGGGTAGGTGACGTACACCAGCTTCACCAAAATCGGCCGGAACGAGAAGACCAGCGTCCCGGCGATGGCGAGC